>JAFAHH010000796.1 GCA_019237355.1 Acetobacteraceae bacterium
TCGGTCAGTTGCAGCTCCGCTCCCGAAACTGCGGCGGTAAAACGCTCAAGGCGATTTGGCGCGAGTGCTGACAAAGCCACACGGGGCGCACTTTTTGCAGCGACCCCGGCATCGACCCGGCTAGGGAAATGTGGTCGGCCGTACCTCGTAGCCCAGCACCAGTAACGGATGATTCGCGATCACGGTTCAATTGGCAGCGCGGGTTCCGCTTCTGTCCCCATGCGAATCTCCCGCGCTTCTGGCCCGACCCCGATTAACATTGCGATAATAGCGGCAACAATTATGACAACGCCCGCAAGTGGCCAGCTATAATCGTGTCCCATACTTTCAGCCCAGGCGCTCTGGATTGTTGCATTCGCGGATGCAAGCAGGTTGCCCAATTGGTAAACCAGGCCCGGGAAGGTACCGCGCGCCTCTGGCGGCGAAAGCTCGTTGAGGTGGGCAGGAATTACCCCCCAGGCGCCCTGAACAAACACTTGCATCAGAAAAGCGCCAATCCCAATCCAGACCGGATCAACGGAGAAAGCTCAAAGCGGGATCGTTGGCAGGGCGAGCAGCGCCATAATAACGATTGTAACGCGCCGCCCGATATGCTGCGACAGAGTGCCGCACCCTATCCCACCGACCATGGCTCCGATATTATACACGATCGCAATTGCGGTTACCTCATTGACCGTAAGATGCCGCTGCACCTGCAAATAAGTAGGATAGAGGTCTTGGGTACCATGGGCAAGGAAGTTGAACGCAGTCATCACGACAATTGCAAACAAGACCAGCCCCAGATGTGCACGTACGATGCTGAGCATCGGCGTCATTTCGCCCGCGCCGGGCCGTCCGGCAGCAGGTGCAGGGCGGCGATCGCGAGTAAGATGGCCGGGACGGATTCGACGATAAATATCCACTGCCAGCCCGCGAGACCCAGCCGCCGCGAAGCCCGAGAAGGGCACCGGAAATTGTGGCCCCGATCGCGTTGGGTCCGGGCACGGCCAGGAACGGCACGGCGATTACCCGCGCGCGGTAGGCGGCCGGGAACCAGAAGGTGAAGTAGAGGAGAATGCCTGGGAAGAACCCAACCTCGGCTACGCCGAGCAGGAATCGCAGCGCGATGTATGCGACGAAGTAGATACCTACGATAAGCGGCAGCAATCTCCAGGACTTTCGCGATCGTCTGCTGCTCAAGGCTTCGCTTCACGTGGCTGTTGACCCCGGCGTTATCGAGCGCCTCAGCCCATCGCTTGAGAGCCAAGGCCAAGCCGATGAACTATCCCCGAATCGCGCCGACAAAAAGCAGGCCAGAGGAAATCGTGTTGCAAGGAGGGAGTGCCCAGTGTGGACCCGCATGGCGGACTGATCTCCCATTGCCCACCATCAGATTTCAAGCTTCGCCACGTCCTTGATATCCTGTGTCCGTTGCTTCGCGCGTCGCTCATAGCTCGCCTGGTTTTTCGTGCAGATCAGGCTGTAGGGGCGGCCACGCCGGTCCGTGTGTGTGCTAACGTCGCAGCGCGCCTGTTTGATCGTCTGCTCGACATGGCTGCGATCGGCCTCGGCCGCTTTTAGAGTCCAGGCAGCGTGCTCGGGATCGGCGAGAAAACGAGCGAGCATGATGCAGAGCCGGCACTGGCATGGAAGGGCACTATCCCGCCGCCAGTCAGTAGGAGGCGCCAGAGGTTCAGCAAGTCGGGTGCGTAAATGCGCGAGGCACGCGGTGCGGAGCCGTTCGAGTGCGGGCGACGTCTTTGCGCCGGCGCTGAACAACTGCCTCGCAGCCGGAACGAGAATCGCGTCCATGCCGTAGGTGTCGCGCCAGGCAAAGATGCGATCGATGGCCTGTTCAGCCAGCCGCTCATCGATTGCGCCGAGGCCATTGAGCAGGTTGACCACCACGCGGGCGTTCATCTCGGGGCCGCTCTCCCAAGCGACGCGCGGTTTGCTGCGGACCGGATCACCCGGGAGCACCTGCAGCAACCCGGCGGCGGCACTTTCGAGATTGACCTGGCCGTTGTCCCGCCACGCGATTGCTGCCCGCGCCAAAAGGTCCGCACAGAGATCGAAGGATTCGGAGCCAATGCCGGCGATAATGCGCTCAACCAGTTCCCCACGCCGGGACGGCGGTAATTGGTTTAGGGCGACGATGATGGTTTCACTATCGCTTTTTCCGGAGGAACCCGCGGCGACGACTTCCGTGAGAGCCCTTTCGATCAAGTCCGTGTCGCCAAGCTGGACCAGGAGCGCAAGCACCTGCCCGGCCTCGCTGAGACCTTCCTTATGCCGATAGCGCCAGAGCTGCTTCGGCCATCGCGTGAGCATGTGCGAAGCGAGATCGTGCGTCTGGCGCCGGAGAGATGCTTGCTCGTCTGAGGGGCTGTCTTTCCAGCGCCGGACCAGATCCTGGAGGTAAGGCAGCGCGACCGAGAGGCCAGCTTTGCTCAGGACGGCGGAAAACCGCTCGCTCGGCCAAAGCACCAGGGCGGCCCGCCGATAGGTGCGCTCGAACGAAGCCCCCTCGTTGCCGGTCGCTTCGCTGAAATGCTCCTCGTCGGGATCAAGCTCCTCGCATGCGCGAGGTGGCGAGATTTCCTCCTCGCCTACTGGAATCTCGCCAAGCGTGGCCACCTCGCCATCGGGCCGCCGCCAGTCGGACAAAACGATGGTGCGGGCGGAGACCTCGCCCGCCTCGAAATCTTCCTCATCGTGCCACCCTCCCCGCCATCTTCCGTAGGTGGCGGCATACTCGGCCGCGCCGCTCTCCTCGATGGTGAGGAGCGCGAGATGCAGATCGCACCGCGCCTCTCGCGCCGCCGCCGTCAGCACACCTGCGACCGCGGCGTCGGCGCCCTTGAGGGCCGAAAACCCCAGCTCGGCCGGGGTGTAGGCATGGTCGAGCGGGTAGACTAGCTTCTCGGGTGTGCTGTCCTCGGCTTGGGCTTTTTCGTTGCGCCAACGTTGCAGAAGGGCGACAACACGCCGCTGTTGAGCCTTGTAGTCCGGCGGCTCCAGCGCGCGGCCCCGACCGGCGCGATCACGGCGCACGAGGTTATAGACGAGGACCAGGCGGTAACCATCGGTAACGGGCAGGACCTCATGCACGCAGTCGGCATAAAAGGCAGCGAATGCCACCTCGGCGGGGTCCTGGCAGCGCAGGTCAAGGCGAACCTCGCGACCCTTATGGCGCACCACCAATTCGCCACCCGCGAAGCTCGACGGCAGGACAACCAAGAGGGTCGCGAACATGCCATCTGCCTTTTCGGTATCGCGATGACCCACAAAGAAGCTGCCTCGGTCATAAACCAGAAGTTTGTAAAACTGCGCCTCGGTCGGTTCGTCCACCCCGAGCCCCTCAGCTGCCCGGGCGAGGATGGTGTCCAGTGTCGTCTTCCAACGTCGTCCACCCAGGCGCACCCGATCCGGGCCGATCTGCCAGCAGCGGCGGACAGCGGTATCGATAATCGTTTCCTCACCTCTTCCGAAGGGGGCGGGGTCTGCTGCGGCGATGAGTTGCTCGGCCTGCATCGGCAACAGGGGAAGCGCCACCCCGCCGACACCTTCGACCTCCAGCGATGGCGCGAGAAACTCGGCCGTGGCGGCGACGTAGAAATCGCCGGGCCGCAGCACCGTCCTCAGAAGTGAGGCAAGATCCGTGGTGAGTGTTGACGCGGCCATAACCGGCGCTAGGCTAGGTCTCACACTTCGTGATGTCCACCGGATGAGACGGCTGCCGGGCCGCCGCTGGCCGCGCTCCGCTGATGGCGGCTTTCGATGCGATGCTACTCCAGCCGCGGCCTCTAATTCAGCAGAACCGCCGGGACCCTGCTCGTGCGGCTGGAACTCGATCGGGCGAAAGGACGTCCCTTTGGCTCAATGCGTGGGTACGCCAAGCCGAGGTGTCGCATCCGAATTGGCAGATCGAAGCGTCCTAACGACTCCATAAAAATTACAGTGACCTGTATACGAATCTGAGTCCCATGCAGATCAACTTGCTCGCCAACCTGACTGCCTGGAGCGTGAATGAGGCGGAAAGGTCGTTAAGTCTTCTCATCGATGTCGAGGCGGCAAGCTGATTCTACTATCCTGAAGCAGTGTTCGACGAGATGAAGCAGCTCCCTAAAAAACCGGACAGGGCATATCCCTCGGTTAAGGACCAGGAGTATGCCTAGCTCTATGAGTGGGAACATCGATAGTGTTGAGGTGATCACCTCGGTGCAGCGGCGGCACCGCTGGCCGGCGGAAGAGAAAGCGCGGATCGTGCAGGAGCAGAACTGCTCGCCGAAATCAACGAGATCATTGCGGGGATGCCCACCTAAGGCTATCGCCGGGTGCATGCGCTGATTCGCCGAGGCCGCGCGCGAGACCACGCCCCGGCGGTGAACGTGAAGCGGGTCTATCGGGTGATGAAGGCGCACGGGCTGTTGCTGCAGCGCCATTCCGGAAGCGGCGCGGAGCGGCGGCATGACGGCCGCGTCGCAGTTGATCGCTCCGATGCGCGCTTGTGGTTCGACGGGTTTGAAGTCGGCTGTGACAATGGCGAGCGCGTGCGGATCGACTTTACCCTAGACTGCTGCGATCGCGAGGCGATCTCCTGGATCGCAGCTACCGGCGCGATCGATGGCGGCCATGTTCGCGACCCCTGTAGCCCAGCAAAGGCAGAGCCGTTGCAATCCAATCACTTGGTGGTGGGGTCTGGGGCCTTTCGGCCCCATCATGCGAACAGCATGCTCCCCGCATGACGGGTCCAGGGCAGAGCCCTGGCCTTCCTTTTTCAGCAGACTGCTAGCCTAGCTTTTGTTCGGCGGGCGGCGGAACCGTTCAGCTAAGCTTCGGCTTGACGTTTGTGACTTAAAATCTACCAGATACGCAAAGTGCCCTTCTACGTCCGTTCCACCTCGCTAGGCGCCTCCGCCCGTCTCGCGGCGGTCGCCTTCTTTACGCTCCGTTCTCTCCGATCAGCCTCGAGCAGCCCGGCTAGCTCCTCAGCCACCTGATGCGCGCTTTGAATCACCCGGCGCTCATCCTCGTAGAAGGAATGACTCTCAGTCAGGTGTCGTTCGTCATACTCCCGGAAAATTTCAATCGTGCGCCGAGCTTCCGCTGGGCGGACCCCAAGCTCTTCGAGAAGCATCTCGCTCATACGCAGACTCGAGAAAAACGTTTCGCGCACGATTTGCGTAACCCCGCGGTCAAGAAGCATATGCGCATGCTGGCGATTGCGCGCGCGAGCCAGGATAGTGAGATTTGGGAAATTGCGCACCACGATATCGACGACTTGCAGGCTCTCCTCCATGTCCTCGAGAGCCACTACGATGAGGCGCCCTTCGCCCGCCCCAGCGGCGCGTAGTAGGTCGGGCCGTGTCGGGTTGCCGTAATACACCTGCGCACCGAAGCGGCGCATCACCTCCACCTGTGCGGCATCTTCCTCGAGCGCCGTGAACCGGATGCCGCGCATGTCCAGAATCCGACCCACGATCTGTCCAACCCGGCCAAAACCGCAGATTATGACAGGTGCCTGCGCGCTGTCGATTGCATCATATACCGGCGCCGGCTTCTCCTTGCGGAGCCGGGGGACAAGCAGCCGCTCAGAGGCGGCGAAGACGAGGGGCGTCGCCGCCATAGATAGCGCGACGGTCAAGGTAGCCCAGTCCGCGGCTGCCTGGCTCATTGCGCCCGCATCCACGCCCGCCGAGAACAGGACAAAGCTGAATTCGCTGCCCTGGGGTAAGGCGAGCGCGAAACGGAGCGCGGTGCTGGTCTTTTGCCCTCCAAACCGGCCGAGCACGAACGCGATCGCCGCCTTTGCTATCAGCAGCCCGGGCACCGCCGCGGCAAAGAACAATGGCTTAGCAGCCGCTAGATGCAGGTTCGCCGCCATTCCGACCGAGAGAAAGAAGAAGCCGAGAAGTAGGCCTTCGAACGGCTCGACGTCGGCCTGAATTTCATGACGGTACTCCGAGTCAGATAACAGCACCCCGCCTAGGAACGCCCCCAGCGATGTCGAGAGGCCCACAGCCTGGGTCACGAAAGCGGCTGCGACCACTAGAAATAAAGCGAGTGCGGTGAATACCTCCGGCGTTCTTGCTCCGCCGATGGCGCGGAACGCCGGCGTAATAAGGAACCGACCCCCAATCAAAACGATCCCGACTGTCGCCGCGGCGCGTCCGACATCCAGCCAAGGCACCCGGTCTGGGATCTCACCGCTGCCAAAGAGAGGGATGATAGCCACCAGCGGCACGAACGCCAGGTCCTGGAAGAGCAGCACGGAGAACGTATTCCGGCCTGCTTTCGTGCCCAGCAAATTACGTTCCGCCAGCATGGGCAGAACGATTGCGGTGGAGGAAAGCGCCAATCCCGCGCCAATCACGGCTGAAGCCGGCCAGCCTGCGCCGAACCCGTACGCCGCTGCCGCCAGGGCAACTCCAGTCAGCCCCATTTGCGCCGGCCCTAGGACGAAAACGGCCCGCCGCATCAACCAAAGGCGCTGCGGGCGCACCTCTAGGCCGATCAGGAACAGCAGCATGATAACGCCGAGCTCGCTGACCTCCGAAATCTGCTCGACATTGCCGATCAGGCCGAAGCCGGAAGGCCCGATCAGGGCGCCGCCTACCAGATAGCCAAGAATGCTGCCGAACCCGAGGCGGCGCGAAAGCGGTACCAGCAACACCACCGCGGCCAGCAGAATGGCAAGAGTTGTGAGCATGCGCTGCCTTCCAGGTTTTTGCCCGGCCTTCCTGCTTCTTTTACCGAACTTCTGCTAACTAGGCCGGACCAACACATGCTGTTTTCGGCCGGCCGAGAGCTTGATGGCCCCGCCGCGCAGGTCCTCGGCCGTGATCACCTGGCCCTCTTCCCGTACGGGGACGTCGTTGACCCGCCCGCCTCCGCCGCGAATGAGCCGGCGCGCCTCACCATTGCTCGCAGCCAGGCCCGATAGGGTGAACAGGCGGTAGGCGGGAATTCCTCCGTCCAGCTCGGCCGTGCTTATGGTGACGGCAGGAAGGCTGTCAGCGGCTATTCCTTGCT
>JAFAHH010000182.1 GCA_019237355.1 Acetobacteraceae bacterium
CGGCGCGGAAAATGGCGCGCCTGGGGCGCAGTACCAAGGGGCGCTTCGGTCACCACGGCGCCGCTTCGGGCAATCCGGCGCTGCAGTTCCTCGTGTTCGGCCGGGTAGGGGATGTCAAGGCCGCCCGCTACTGCGGCTACGGTTTTCCCGGTCCGAAGCGCACCGCCATGGGCGGCGGCGTCGATGCCTCTAGCCATGCCTGACACGACGACGAGCCCAGCCGCTGCAAGCTCTTCGGCCAGCGTCTCTGCCATGCGCTGGCCGTTGGCCGACGCGTTCCGGCCTCCCACGATCCCCACAGCCCGGCTCGCAAGCGCGCTGGCATCGCCGAGGACCGAGATCACAGGCGGCGCATCGTCAAGGAGCGCGAGCAAGGGGGGATAATCGGGGCCATCAGAAAACAGCAGGCGACCGCCCAGCCGAGCGGTTGCCGCGAGTTCCCGTTCCGCCGCGGCGGTTGAGGGAATTGCCGGGGGCTCGGTCCGGCCGCCTCTTCGGGCCAACCCAGGAAGGGCCGCTAACGCCGCCCCCGCACTGCCGTATCGCTTCAACAACCGGCGATAGGAGACCGGTCCCACCCCTTCGGTCCGCGCGAGGCGAAGCCGGTCGCGAATTTCGGTTGGATCAGTACTCATGCCTTCGATCCAATCCGAGGTTCGGTACCAGCCAGCAGGCGCCGGATATTCTCGGCATGGCGGGCAAAAACCAGCAGGGCGACCGCGAGCGCCAGCAGCGCCACTGGTCGATTGCCCAGCACCAGCGCGACTATCGGGGCCAAGGCGAAGGCGGCGAGGGCACTCGCGGACGATATGCGCGAGGTCGCAGCGACCAAGATCCAAGTGGCGCAGGCAATAATGCCGACGGGCCAGCAAGCGGCGAGTAAAACGCCAAGCCCCGTAGCCACCCCCTTACCGCCTCGCAAGGCGAGCCAAACGGGGAAAAGATGCCCGAGAACCGCCCCGAGCCCAGCCCAAAGCCCCGCCTGAAAGCCGCCTAACGCGGCCCCGATCAGGACCGATGCCAGGCCTTTTGCAGCATCAAGCAACAGAGTGGCCGCGGCGAGGCCACGATTTCCCGTGCGCAGTACGTTGGTCGCACCAATGTTGCCCGATCCCACCCGGCGAATGTCACCGAGGCCCGCTGCCCGTGTGAGTAGGAGGCCGAAGGGAACTGAACCAAGCGCGTATCCCAGCAGAATATACGGCCAAGCCATTACCCGAAGACCCTCCGGCCGGCTTTCCAGGTGCCCAGGACCTTGCCTTGCAAGACACGCCCATCGAAAGGGGTATTCTGCCCTTTGCCGGGCAGGGCACCCGCTTCCACGCGCCAGGAGCGGTCCGGATGGAATAGGCAGAGATCCGCGGGCGCGCCTTTGGCGAGGCCTCCCGCCTGGTAGCCCAGCAATTTGGAAGGCCGGTCTGTCAGTAATGCGATCGCTTGCATGAGGGATAGATTCCCCGAGTGAACTTGCCCAATCGTTACCGAGAGCAAGGTGACTAGCCCGGCGCCGCCGGGTGCGGCCTGGGCGAAAGGCAGCCGCTTATCGTCAGCATCGCGCGGCTGGTGATCGGAGGCGACCGCATCGATCGTGCCATCGACCAGCCCGGCAACGACCGCCAGCCGATCGTCCTCGCTCCGGAGCGGGGGTGAAAGCTTGGCGTAGGTGCGGAATTCGCCGATCGCCATCTCGTTCAAGTCGAAATAAGGCGGCGCCGTGTCACAGGTCACAGCAAGGTCATCGGCCTTCGCCGCTCGGATTAGATCCAGTGCTTCGGCGGTAGAGACGTGCGAGAAATGCACCGCGCCGCCCGTCAGCTTGGCGAGCCGGATGTCGCGTGCGACCAGAATGGGTTCCGCCGCGGCTGGAATGGATGGTAGGCCGAGCCGGGTCGCCAGCTCCCCCTCGGTGGCGGCTCCCCCTTCCGCCAGGGACGGCTCCTCCGGGTGCTGGACGATGCGGGCTTTGAACCCGCAGGCATAGGAAAGGGCTAGACGCATCAGGCGGCCAGAGCGGAGGGCGCGAGCCCCATCCGTGAATGCGACAGCGCCTGCCTCGCGCAGCAAGCCAAGTTCCGCCAGCGCCTCACCCCCGCAATGGCGGGTAATGGCTGCATAGGGGAGAATGGTCAGGCTGCCGGTTTCCTCGCCACGGGCCCGTAGCAGGCGAACCAGGGCGGGGTCGTCGATTGCCGGAACGCTATCGGGCAAGGCCGCCAGGGTTGTTATACCCCCGGCCGAGGCCGCTTCCGCCGCGGAGGCGATGGTTTCGCGATACTCGTACCCAGGCTCACCCAAGGAGGCCCGCATGTCGACGAGTCCGGGGCACAACACCGCCCCTTCCTCCTGCACCAGAAGCGCTTTTTCAGGCTGGCCGAGATTCGGACCGAGATCGGCGATGATGCCTTGGCGCACTAGCAAATCGCCATGCTCGTCACGGCCGCTGGCCGGGTCGATCAAGCGTACGGCCCGAAACATGATGTCAGGCACTAGGCCGGACCCGGGCGGACTGAACGCGAACCGTCGCCAAGAACCGGTAAAGAGCTTCCGATCGCACGGGCGCCAAAGGGGTCCATTTACTCCGAAACAGCTGCCGCGTACTAATAAACTGAACCACCAGACATCCCTCAGCGCGGACCCCGTGAAAGGGAGTCGAGCACCGCCATGCGCACCGCTACCCCCATCTCGACTTGCTCTTTGATCAAGCTCCGAAGCGGATCGTCGGCCACGGCACTATCGATCTCCACGCCGCGATTCATGGGCCCCGGATGCATGACCAGTGCGTTCGGCTTCGCGTAGGCCAGCTTCTCGGAATCGAGTCCAAAAAACCGGAAATATTCGCGCGCGCTGGGCACCAGTCCGCTGTTCATTCGCTCTTTTTGCAGGCGCAACATCATCACGATGTCCGCGTCGCGCAATCCATCCCGCATGCTGTGATACGCCTCGACCCCGAGCGCGGTAATCCCCGACGGCATCAACGTTGGCGGTGCAATCACCCGCACTCGGCTTCCCATCGTCGTAAGCAGATGAATATTCGACCGGGCAACGCGGGAATGCAGGATATCCCCGCAGATCGCGACCAGCAGACCCTCGAGCCTGCCGCAGCGGCGGCGGATCGTGAGCGCATCCAGCAGACCTTGGGTCGGGTGCTCATGCGTGCCATCGCCGGCATTGATCACCGCCGCCTCGACTTTCTGCGCGAGCAGGTGAGGGGCGCCGGATTGGCCATGGCGGACGACCAGCAAATCGCATTGCATGGCATTCAGGGTCGCCGCCGTGTCAAGCAGGGTCTCGCCCTTATTCACACTGCTCGTCGAGACCGACATATTGATGACGTCGGCGCCTAGCCGCTTACCGGCTAATTCGAAACTCGTGCGGGTTCGGGTGCTGTCTTCGAAGAATAGGTTAATCAGGGTGCGGCCGCGGAGCAGATCGCGCTGAGTTTTGCCGGAGCGGTTTAGCAAGACGTAGTTTTCCGCGAGATCGAGCAAGTGGCCGATCTCGGGCGGGCGGAGCCCTGCGATGGCGAGGAGATGCTTCTGCCGTGGGTACACAACGCCTGATTGCAGGACAGCTACGCTCCGTCAATGGCGGATGCGGCCGCCGCTAATTGTTTGTCCAGGGTGACGAGGCCGGCGCGGGTTTCGTGCGCGAGCCAGAGATAGGACGCATCATACGCCGTAAGGCCGGTCTGCTGAGCCAAGGCGATGGCTTCGGTCTGATCGACTTCCACGGTCTCGATCCGCAGGCTTTCCCGGGCACGGAAGGCGGCCAGGAATTCGGCCTGAAATTGCGGATGGCGCCGCATTTTCATCAGGCAGACATTTGCCAGCTCGAAACCCAGCAGTGACGGCGCGAGGAGCGTGCCGCCTTGCAACTTGCGAGCCACGCTGGCCGCTTCAGGCTCATCGAATAACAGCGCGGCCAGCGCCGACGCATCGACCACCTTAGCGTCGGTCACGGTCGGTCCGTACTATTGCCGTCGAATCCACCCCTCGGGGCAGGTTCAGCTTCCGGACTTGGACCAGCACATCGAGTGGCGTTCTCCGTTCGGGTCCGGTCACTGCTTCCTCAAGGATGGCCAGGAGTTCGCCTTGTAACGAGCGATGGTGACGCGCCGCACGGTCCCGCAGGCGTTCGACGATCGCGTCGGGCGTATTCTTGATCGAGAGGTTGACGGGCATGGCTGCAATCCTGCTCCAATACTGCTCCATTTTGGAGGAGATCGGTAAGAATGGCAAGATCCGCTTTATGCAGCGGCTGCCTTGATCCGCGCGATCGCCTCTGCGCGGCCCAATGCGACTAGGGTCGCGTCAATACCGGGACTGACGGTGCTGCCCGTGAGCGATGCGCGCAACGGCTGGGCAACCTGGCCCAATTTCTTTCCGTGACCCTCGGCAAAGCGGCGTAAGGCGGCGTCAAGCGCGGGGGCGGTGAAGTCAGTGGCTTCCAGAACCCCGGAGAGCTCCCGCAGCATCGCCTTATTCTCTGGCGTGAGTAAAGCCGCCGCTTTCGGCTCAAATTGTAGCGGCGGGCTGTGCGCCAGAAATGCCGCACTCAGTGCAAGATCGACAAGGGTTTTTGCCCGTTCCTTCAACCCCGGCATAAGAGCCCTAATTCGGCCGGCGGCCGGGTGGTCTTCTGGCAAGCCGAGCCGGGCCAGCACTTCACGGGTTAGCCGGGCGTCATCGGCCCGGCGGAGCCACACGCCATTCAGATGAATGAGCTTCGCATAGTCCATCCGGCTCGGCGCACGACCGACCCCGTCGAGATCAAACAACCGGATGGCCGTTTCACGATCCCCGACCTCCACATCCCCATGTCCCCAGCCAAGGCGCAACAGATAGTTGCACAGGGCCTCGGGAAGGAATCCTTGCTCGCGGAACTCCAGCACGCTCACGGCGCCATGGCGTTTGGATAACTTGGCGCCATCCGCGCCATGGATCAGGGGTATGTGCGCGAAAGCCGGGATCTCCCACCCCATCGCTTGGTAAATTTGGACCTGGCGGAAGGTGTTGGTGAGGTGGTCGTCCCCCCTTATCACATGGGTAATGCCCATATCGTGGTCGTCCACCACAACGGCGTGGAGATAGGTGGGGGTGCCATCGCTCCGCAGGATGATCATGTCGTCGAGCTCGGCATTGGCGACACGCACCGTCCCTTGCACGAGGTCATTCACGACCGTCTCCCCTTCCCGCGGCGCCTTCAGCCGAATCGCAGGGGCGATTCCTGGCGGTGCATCGGCCGGGTCGCGATCGCGCCACCTGCCGCCATAGCGCGGCGGCCGGCCTTCGGCGATGGCGCGCTCCCGCATCGCCTGTAGTTCTTCGGGCGTGTCGTACGCCCTGTAGGCGAGCCCGCGCCGCAGCAGGGTCTCGCCGATCTCCGCATGGCGGGCGGAACGGGTCGATTGAAATAAGGGCGGCTCGTCCGGATCGAGGCCGAGCCAGGCAAGGCCTTCCAGAATGACCCGGGTCGCGGCCTCGGTGCTGCGGGCGCGATCGGTATCCTCGATGCGCAATAAAAATGCGCCGCCATGATGCCGGGCAAATAGGTAATTGAACAGGGCTGTCCGAGCGCCGCCAATATGGAGCAGGCCGGTAGGGCTGGGTGCGAAACGTGTGCGGACTGTCATACAGAAACCTGTAGCATGCGACGGATGCTGGGCGTAGTCTGCCACCTTAGGTTGCTACGGACGGCAGATGATCGCCCTTTCCACCACGTTTGCGCCCCCTCGGATAAGCTTCCCTGCGCATCTCTACGATTGGATCGCCCGCGAGCAGGGCCGGTTCTTGCTCTGGGCGCCGGTTTTCATGGGAAGCGGGACACTGCTCTATTTCGGCCTGCGGAGCGAGCCTCCTTGGTGGGTGGGCGGAGGGCTCGCGCTGCTGTGCTTTGGCGCGGCGCTGCTTACCCGGCCATGGATGGTGATACGGGCGGCGTTCCGCGCCGGAGCGTTGGTTGGGCTCGGGTTTGCCGCCGCTCAGTTTGCGGCGGCACGGGCGCTGCCGATTGAACCATTGCCGACCAAAGCGGTGATTGTGACCGGCACGGTCCGGGCGGTCGAACTGCTTCCGGCCGGGCGCCGAATAGCGATCGATCATGTTCGGCTCGAAAATGGCGCCGCACTCGCGCGCTGGCTGCGGATCAAACTTAAGCCGCTGGACAAGGCCGCCATCGAAACCGGCGATGTCGTTCAGATCCGGGCCCGCATGTTGCCGCCAGCGCCTCCAGCTTTCCCCGGCGGCTGGGACCTCCAGCGCGAGGCATTCTTTTCGGGCCTGGCTGGGTATGGGTATGCGCTCGGCCCGGTACAGCCCGTGGCTCGCAGTGCGCCGACCGGAATTTGGCGGGAAATTCAGTGGCTGCGGGATACTATTTGTGCGCGTATCGCTAAGGTTCTTCCGGGCCCGGCGGGGGCCGTCTCAGCGACCTTGCTGACCGGCGTGACATCGGCGATTCCGGAATCCGACCGCGCAGCCTTTCGTGATTCGGGGCTCGCCCATTTGCTCGCGGTGGCTGGGCTGCACATCGGGATTGTCATGGGCCTCATCTTGGGCCTGGTGCGGGGGGGCCTGGCTTGCTCTGAACGGGCTTGCCTCTCCTGGCCGTCCAAGCAAATCGCCGCCCTGGCGGCGCTGGCGGCCGGGGGCGGTTACATGCTGCTGACCGGCATGCATCTTCCGATCGTGCGCAGCTTCACCATGGCCGCGCTCTTCACGCTCGCCATGCTGACCGGCCGCCGCGCGGTCTCCCTCCGCGGCCTTGCTTTGGCCGGGGTCGTGCTGCTGCTGACGGAGCCCTGGGAGATTACTGGCGTCAGCTTCCAGATGAGCTTTTCGGCGGTGCTGGCGCTGATTGTGGGCTATGAGCTGCTGCGGCCGGCCCTGCATCGGCTGCACGGGGACCGCAGCCTGCCACGCCGGTTCTTGCACCACGTGGCCGGACTGGCCTTGACCAGCGCGCTTGCAGGCACGGCATCGGCGCCCTTCGCCGCTTATCATTTCGGATACATGCAGGTCTATAACGTGGCTGCCAACATGATCGCCGTACCGCTGGCTGCGATGTGGGTCATGCCGACCGGGTTGGCGGCCTTAGCCCTCATGCCATTCGGCTGGGAGCGGCTCGCCTTGGTGCCGATGGGCTGGGGCGTGGAGGGCATCTTGTGGGTCGCGCGCACCACCTCCGCCCTACCAGCGGCGACCTTGCCGGTGCCGCACATACCCGGCTGGGGGCTCGGTTTGCTGGCGCTCGGGATGGCCTGCGCGGGCTTGTGGCGGTCCCGGTTGCGGCTCGCTGGGCTGGCTCTGATCGCCGCCGGGTTGCTTTCGCCAGTGATTAGCCGTGGGCCCGATATCCTAGTCTCGGCCGATGCAAGGCTGATCGGCATGCGGGCGCCGGGTGCGATCTATTTGCAGGAAGCCTCCGGCGTGTCGAAATTCACCCGTGAGGAGTGGGAGAATTTCTGGGGAACGCAGCACGTCCTGCGGCTACCGCCGGAGCATGGGGCCCTCGATGCCGGTATTACCTGTATGGAAGGAGGGTGTCGGCTGCAGCCGCGCCCGGGTGCTCAAGCGGCCATCCTGGTGCGGCATGATTTTGATCCCGCGCTTTGCAACGGCGCCGCCTTGCTCTTGTCTGCTGAGCCGGCCGGACAGAAATGTCCGGGTGCGGCGGTGATCGACCGGTTCACGGTTTGGCGTGAAGGAGCACAGGCCGTCTGGCTGGGGCGGGATGGGGCGATGATTGTGTCCGACAAGGGCGAACGTGGCGCCCGGCCTTGGGTGCTAACGCCGGCCTCGCTGCGGAAGCAGCCCAGTCTTCGGCCGGCGCAAACCGAGACGGTTCCGGAAAGCTAGCCGGCTGTTCTGGAGATGAGATGCCTGGAACCGCCTTAGCTGGTCCTGCAGCCTAACCACCGCTTAATGCCTAGAACGCTTCCCGTTACAGTGGAAGCGCCCTAATTCAGCATTTTTGCCAAGGATCGAGCCGCCCCGTTATGGCCAGTAGCAATGATATCCGCGCCGCCTTTTTGGATTTTTTCGCGCGCCGTGAGCACCAGGTCGTGCCAAGCTCATCCTTGGTGCCCCGCAATGACCCGACCTTGATGTTCACCAATGCCGGGATGGTGCAATTCAAGAATGTATTTACCGGACAGGAGAAGCGGCCTTACGTGCGAGCGGTGAGCTCGCAAAAGTGCGTCCGCGCCGGCGGTAAGCACAATGACCTGGATAATGTCGGCCACACCGCCCGGCATCACACGTTCTTTGAAATGCTAGGCAATTTCAGTTTCGGCGATTATTTCAAGGAGCTGGCGATCCCTTATGCCTGGGATCTTGTGACCCGCGATTTTGGGATTCCGAAGGAGCGGCTGCTGATCACGGTGTTTTCAGAAGACGATGTGGCGGCGAAGTTATGGCGGGACGTCTCGGGGCTGCCGAATGAAAAGATCATCCGTATACCAACGGCCGATAATTTCTGGCGAATGGGCGACACCGGACCGTGCGGGCCGTGTTCCGAGATTTTCTTCGACCATGGACCATCCGTTCCGGGCGGCCCGCCCGGTAGTCCGGATGAAGATGGCGACCGGTTCGTGGAGATTTGGAACCTGGTCTTCATGCAGTTCGATGAGAACCCGCCTGGCACCCGCACGCCCTTGCCGCGACCTTCTATCGATACGGGCATGGGCTTGGAGCGACTTGCCGCCGTCCTGCAGGGCAAGCACGACGATTACGATATCGACATCTTCCGCGCCCTGATTCTGGCGAGCGCGGAAGCGACAGGACAGGACCCTGATGGGCCGCACAAAGTCGGCCACCGCGTCATTGCGGATCACCTCCGTAGCTCCGCTTTCCTGATTGCCGACGGGGTGCTGCCTTCCAACGAAGGGCGTGGCTATGTGCTGCGGCGGATCATGCGCCGCGCCATGCGGCATGCGCATTTGATGGGGGCGCGGGAGCCGGTGATGCACCGGCTCGTGCCGGTGCTCGTGCGGCAAATGGGGGCGGCCTGGCCGGAGCTCACCCGGGCCGAGGCACTTATCGAGGAGACGCTGAAGCTCGAGGAGACGCGTTTCAAAGCCATGTTGGAGCGCGGCTTG
>JAFAHH010000215.1 GCA_019237355.1 Acetobacteraceae bacterium
GCCGCTTGGTCAGGTCCCCACCCGCGCCGAATATCACCATCGCGCAGGGGCCAGGCGGCTTCGCTTGCCCTCTTGCTGGCGACGAAAGTACCCGGCCTCGCGGCTTGCGCTCCTGTTGCCCGGCCATGCTCTATTCCGCCGCTTTGGGCTTTTGCCCCTGCTCGACGTGGCCGCCAAATCCGAACCGCATCGCGGAAAGGAGCTTCTCCGCGTACGTGTGCTGCTGGCGCGAGCGGAAGCGGCTGAAAAGGGCTGAGGCAAGTACGTCGGCCGGGACGGCCTCTTCGATCGCCGCTTCGACGGTCCAGCGTCCCTCGCCCGAATCTTCGACCCATCCTGTAAATTCGCTCAACGCGTCATCCTTGGCGAGCGCTTCGGCAGTGAGATCGAGCAACCAGGAAGATATTACGGATCCCCGCCGCCACACTTCGGCGATGTCGGCCATGTTCAAGGTATAGCGCTCCTCCTCGGGAAGCGCCTCGGACGTCTTGTTCCGGAGGATATCGAAACCTTCCGCGTAAGCCTCCATCATTCCATATTCGATGCCGTTATGCACCATTTTGACGAAATGTCCCGCGCCGTTTGGGCCGGCATGGATGTACCCCTGCTCGGCCCTTGGGTCGTGCCGCTCGCGGCCGGGTGTGCGCGGGATATCGCCGATACCCGGGGCGAGCGTGGCGAAAATCGGGTCGAGATGCTGAACGGCCGCGGGGTCACCACCGATCATCAGGCAATAACCGCGCTCGAGACCCCAGACCCCGCCCGAGGTCCCGACATCCACATACTGAATGCCGCGCTCGCGCAGCATGCGGGCCCGGCGGATATCCTCCTTATAGAAACTATTGCCGCCATCAATGATGATGTCGCCGGACCGAAGGAGAGTGCTCAGATGCTGCACGGTTTCCTCGGTTATCCGCCCGGCGGGCAGCATCACCCATACGGCCCGGGGAGACTCCGCCAAGGCTTGCACCATCGCTTCTAGCGAACCGGCTGGCTGGGCCCCCTCCTGGGCCAGCTCCTGGCCGGGTTTGGGATTCTTGTCATAGACCACGCAAGCATGCCCGGCCCGCATTAGTCGGCGGCTCATGTTTGACCCCATCCGGCCTAGGCCGGCCATGCCAATTTGCATCGCAATCCCCCTCGAAAAGTCTGAGTCGCGCTCTCAAAACAAAGCTAGACCATCATGGCTTCGACTTGAAGCCGTATGCCATGGCCTACGCGAGTGCCTGCTCAACCGCGCGAGCAAATTCCTGCAAGCCACCATCGGCGTCGCTGAGATGCAGGCGCAGCGCCCGGCGGCCGCGTTCGGAGAGCACGTCGAAATCGCCCCGCGCCTGCGCCGCCTTTACCACCCCGAACGTGTATTTCTGGCCAGGAACATTGACCTCGGCGGGGTCGTCACACGTGATTTGCAGGAACACGCCCGAATTTGGTCCGCCTTTATAGGCCTGGCCCGTGGAGTGTAGGAAGCGTGGCCCAAATCCGAGGCAGGTTGCAGCGCGGCTCTTATCTCTTATCCGCCCGCGGACGGTCTGCAGCTGCCCGGTGTGCGCCTGGGTGCGGTTGATATAGGCCAATAATGCAACATAGTCCCCAGGCTTCACCCGATCCAAATGGCTTCGGATGTAACCACCGAGCGCATTATGCTGGCCGAGCGCCCGCGCGTTGTTTGGGTCGGCATACAGGGCTACGCCATTGGCCCGGAATATCGGCTCCTCCGCCGGCAATTTGCCGGTTTGCTCGTATTCCGAGGTCAGCGCGCGGGTTTTTTGTTTGCTGGCCTCTACGTCCGGCTGATCGAACGGGTTGATGCCGATAACGGCTCCGGCGGCCGCTGTCGCAATCTCCCAAAGGAAGAATTGCTGACCGATTTGCACCCGGTCGGTGAGACTGAGTCGCACAACAGGATGCCCCGCGTGCTCGAGTGCGTCGGCCGCGCGCGCTTGGGCGTCATCGGTCTCCCCCCGGAGGGCCAGGTAAGCGAAGAAACGATCCTTCCCGTAGTCCTGCGGCGATCCAAGCGGCTCGGCGTCG
>JAFAHH010000513.1 GCA_019237355.1 Acetobacteraceae bacterium
GGTTTCAGAGCCTCTGCAAGGTTCCGTACCAGCGGCTGCGGCATATCAAAATCAAAGCGCAGCCGGTAGGCAAACACGACGGGTGCCAACAGAGCTATCACGAGCGCGACGCCACCCACTATCTGTGCTCGCCCACTGAGGAGCCAACGCCCGAGACCAAGATCTCGCACCGCCAGTGTCAGCGACATCACAAGCACTAGGGAGAGATGTGTGTTGTAGCGGAAGAATGAGTGTGCCTCGATACCCATTTCGCCTGGGAATAATGCGATATACATGACCAGAAGGAAGCAATTGTAGAGCACTAACAACACCGCGTGGTAGGTGAGCAGCCGCGTCGTTGGTGTCCAACCTTGGCGATGCAAAAGCATTGGCCAAGCGACCAAAGCCACCGCGACGCAGCCGAAATAAGTGACCTTTGCTCCGATCACGACTGCAGCGTTCTGAAAAATATGGGCGAGGTTCGCCCAATTCCATTGCGCTAGAGGCAGCGGCTTCAGTTCGTTGACCCCGGCAACCGACACGTGGTAACGCCAGAGAGCGTAGAGCCCAAGTGAGGGCAATAGCGCCACGCCAACCAGCCGCAGCATGCTGCGAAGCTGGCGCCCATCTTCGGCCCAGCTCGTCATGGCGGCAGCGCCGGCGCTGGCCGCGACAAGTCCAATGCCCGACTGCTTCGTATTGATCATAGCGGCAAGAACTAGGCCAATCGCCGGCAGAGCGCCGGAAAGCGGCCGGCCGACCGCAATCTCGCTTTGCGCTGTGACCAGAAGCCACGCTGCCATCGCCGCCGTGGCCGCGAGTGCTGTCTCGCCATAGGCCGATAGGTGGAAGCGCGGCACGAAGCCTGGATTAAGCAAAGTCACAAGAAGTACACCGCCAGCCATCGCATTCCAGGGAGGGACGGCTTTGGCATTGAGGACCGGCACAATGAGGGTGCGAGCGATGAGCAGGCCGATCGTCAGCAGCAGCAACACATTGATGAGCGACATGCCCGCCGCCGGATAAACCGGCCACATGAGGCCGCCGAGATAGCTCAGAAACTGTGTATTGTAGGGCGCCGCCGGCACGTAAGAGTGACTGGGCGGCAAATCCGCGGTTGGGAACCGACCCCAGTCGAGCAAGTAGAAGGCATTCGGCAAGAGGTTGATCCAAGTATCGGGCTGCGATGGCTGGATTGGCGCCATGACGAGCCACAGTGGCAGCGATACCAGCATGACACGGCCGAGCGTCTTCCATGCTCGCGAGATTGGCCGCCGACGCCGGAAAGCCAGCACGCAAACTGCCATCAACACAAAAGCTGCCGCTGGCACTGCCAGGCTCAGCGGGACCAGCACACCCCAGACAGTGAGCAGAACGCAAAGCGCACCCCATCCAGCGGTGATCTGCACCTCGGGCGGCATGCGTCGGCCTACGAAAACTGCCCCGGCGAGCGTCAGGATGGCGGCCACGCACCAGGTCGTGACAAGCCCGACGAAATCCGCGAGGTGAGGGAGGTACTGAGCGATCAAACCCAGCTACCTGTGTCTACCAAACTTGCGATGAGAGCTCGAGATATCCTAGACAGCGGTTCGCCTGCATCAGCTCGTCAAAGACGCGGTCCACTGGAAGCTCATCCAGTCGGGGGCTGGCTAGGGTGTGAATCTCACATCCGCGCGGTGCGCACCGGCTCGGGTCAGAAGCATCGGAAAAAAGGACAATCACTGGATTACCGCTGGCTGCCGCGATGTGCGTAGCGCCGGTGTCGTTCCCGATGGTGAAAGCAGCCGCGTTGGCAAGATCGGCAAGTCGGGTAAGCTCGGTGCGGCCGACAAGGTCGATTGCAGCTAGGCAAATTGGTCGGATTTCAGCCGCGAGCCGCTCCTCGCCTGGAGCGCCGATGATGACAGGCAGAATGCCGACTGCCTCAAAAACGCGCTGGGCAAGCTCCCCATAGCACCTCGCAGGCCATCGCTTTTCCGGGTGACGCGATGATGAACCGGGAATCAAAAGAAAGAACCCGCGTGGCTCCAATCCGGCGGGCAAGGGCCGGCAGGATGCCGGGCAG
>JAFAHH010000759.1 GCA_019237355.1 Acetobacteraceae bacterium
CTACGTGGCACAGGCGGCCCAAGTGCGCGTGCGAGGAGCGCCGCCTCTCGCGCAAGCCACGCTCGGCCATAGCAGCGTGGCATAGGTAGCTGCGAAAGCGGCTCGCTTCTGGCTTGCAGCATTTGCTAATCGATGCAAATCCACGCAGGAAGTTCACCGCGATTTGAGCAGCCCACAATGTATTCCGATGGCGCATCGGACTTTGCAGTTTTGGCGGAAAGAGGCTGTCAACGATGACATACTGCACCTCCGGGGAATGGCAGCTGAATTCCCTGTCACAAAACGTTGACACGCCCGAATAACGACCTTCGCCTAGTAGTCTAGCTGGCGTATCCACCTGCGAGGCGATTGAAGTGTTTGCGATTGCGACCTATTCCACTTCAGACCCTGATGTCCATGTCGCGGCAATTCGGGCGGCGAATGTAGAGGTCGTTGCTGTTTCCCCTGGCGACTTCCAAGCCAGTGTTAGGCAAATTGATCTAGGTCGGCTGTGGATGCAGCGTGGAGAGGACAATCTACCGCGCATATTTCGGTCAACAATTGGTAGCGGCCGGTTCATTGTGTCCTATCTCCGACCGACGAGCGCCCCAGCGACGCGACTAGGCGTTCCATTCTCGCCGGGGCGCGACCTTGCCGTTTACAGCCCGGGTCAGACGGTCTCTTGGCGCTCCTTTGGCCCCTGTCACTGGAACTCCATGTCGCTGACCATTGAAGATTTTGCGCGCTCATCCCACGCGTTGCTCGGTCGGCATCTCACGCCGCCGCGCTTTCAGCAGGCGCTGACTCCGCCGCAGGAATGCATGTCACGCTTGCACCGGCTGCGCGAAGCGGCTTTCGATTTGGCCCAGGAGGCTCCCGAAGTGATCGCTCACCCGGAGGCAATACGCGGTTTTGAACAGGCTTTGATTCAGGCTCTCGCGGCATGCTTTGCCGATGCGGCCGAATCTGCATTCAGCAAATCGTGGCGCCATGCTCAAGTGCTGGACAAGTTTGAAGCGCTGCTCGAGGCAAACCCCGGCAGGGCGCTGTATATGCCGGAAATCTGCGAAGCAATCGGGGTGCCTGGACGAACATTGCGGAATTGCTGCGCCGAAACACTGGGAATGAGTCCAAAACGGTATCTCGATCTGCGACGCATGCACTTAGCGCGACGAGCGCTTCTTGTAGCCTCGCCGAAATCTGACACCGTAACCGAAATCGCGACAGGAATGCTCCCGAGGGCACTGAGTATTGCCTCACTTCAATGTTCCCGTTGCATCACAGGCCCGCTCCCCGATCGTGCCATTTGTAAAAGCTTGCATCGCATGCTTCCTCGCAGCCCGGCCACGCCCGGCCAAAATCCCTGCCGCTTGCGCGCGGGGATCATGGAAAGGCAGGCCGAGCCTCGTGGCGGACGCGGCAGCGCCAGTGCCGCGGATGCTGATGAAACTCAAAGGGGATCGGCAACGAATTCCCGACTGTGCTCTGGACCGAGTGCCTGTAATCGTCGCTTCGATAATCGCAGGCAAGTCGCGGCCTATGCCGGTCTCGCGCCGACGCCAGGGCAGAGTGGGTCAATCGATTCGGAAATAGGGCGTATCGAAGGCCGGTAATCCGCGTCTAGACTGGTATAATCGCCGATTTTCTCATAGGATTTTTTCCATAGTCAGCCGGGCGATCTGGCATGAGTCACGTGGGGTTTCGATGCGTCGTTAGAGCCTGAACCGCAACGTCAAAAGGGGGACCAAGCCGTGAGTGATGAAGCCAGCCGCAAGGACCTGAGTCGCCGCGACATGTTTCTGGGGACCGCGGCATTCGCCACGGCTGCCGGAGTGGTGGCTAGCGCGGCCGCCCAAACCGCTCAAGAACAGGCCCAGGCTCCAGCCTCGGCAGGCGGCAAACGGCCCAACATCGTGATCCTGATGACCGACGATACCGGCTGGAACGATTTCGGTTGCTACTCGGGCGGCGGCACGACCCTCGGGCATCCCACCCCGAATGTCGACCGTATGGCCAAGGAAGGCGCGGTCTTCACCTGCTGGTACGGCCAAGCGAGCTGCACCGCGGGCCGCGCCTCGTTCATGACCGGCCGTTTCCCGATCCGTTCCGCGCTGTCGATCGTGGTGGCGCCCGGCGATCCGAACTTCCTGCGAAAGGAGACGCCGACCATTGCCGAATTCTTCCAGAAGAACGGTTACACCACGTACTTCTCCGGCAAATGGCACATGGGCGACAAGCCCGAAGCCTACCCGACCGCGCACGGCTTCGACGAGATGAAGCATTTCGCCGCTTATTATGCGGGCGTCTACGCCTACGACGACACCAACAAGTTCTTCCACCCCTGGTTCCCGTCGTACAATCCCGAGTACCTCAAGATGTACGACGATATTGTGAACCTCAACGAGTGGGAGGGAGTGGCCGGGCAGCCCGCCAAGAACATGGGCCGTATTACCTATGACAACCTGGACACGTTCGATGTCAGACAGACCGAGTCCGCGATCGATTACATCAAGGCGCACGCGAAGGGCGACAAGCCGTTCTTCATGGATATCAACTTCATCAAGATGCACAATCCGACCAATGCGGCGCCTGCGTTCAAAGGGCGGTCGCACCTGGGCGATTATTCCGATTCTCTGATGGAGCTGGACGACAATATCGGCCGGGTTATGGACACGATCCGTGCCGAAGCGCCCAACACGATCGTCATCCTGACCGCCGACAACGGCGCCTGGCTGGACGCCTACCCCGACGCGGGCACCACGCCATTCCGTGGCGAGAAAGGCACTCCGTTCGAAGGCGGCTGGCGTTGCCCTGGTGTCATGTGGTGGCCGAAAAACATCCCAGCGGGCGCGCAGTACGGCGAGATGATGTCGCATGTCGACTGCTGGTCGACCCTCGCTTCGATGGCGGGTCTCACGCCGCCACCACATGGGGAATGGCAGGGCAACGACGGCAAGCCGATCTACTTCGACAGCATCGACAACAGCGCCTACATCTTGGGCAAGGCACAGCACTCGGCGCGGAAGTCGTGGATCTATATAGATGGCGAGATCTTCCAGGGCGCACGTGCTGACATCGGGGGCGATCCGAAGGAGTCCTGGCTGAACATTGCGTGGAAATACCTGTACACGGCAAAGGACTCGTGGCTCGGCGCGACCGCGAACCTAGGTTCCATCGGCGCACTGTACAATCTGACCATGGACCCGTTCGAGAAATACGACATGTTCTTCAATGGGGCAGCACCGACTCGCGTGCTGTCGACGTCGCCCGGGAAATACGCGGGTGAAGACAATGGTTGGTCATTGTCGCTGATTGATCCGGTCATCATCGAGTTCGACAAGTCGATCTTGAAGTATCCGAACCTCAAGCGTTTTGTCGGCGGCGCCTCGAACGACCTCGTCCCGGACCTTCAGCATCCGGACAACCCGGTCCCGCTTCTGAAGGAGCAGATCGAGAACCTGCATGTCGGGGGGGGCGGCGGCTGAAGACAACGCAGCGCAGGGGGCGGCTTACGCCGGCCAACTACCTCATTTCGCTCCAGACCAGGAGAGACGCAAATGACGCACACTAACACGCAAGACACCGCCGCCCCACTCACTGGCAATATCGCCGGCAGGCCGATCCACGGAACGCATGCCCAGCCGCCTAAGGGCGTTGAAGCCCTCGCACTTCACTGGTTCGCCAAAATGCGCTCGGGCGAGATCGACCGCACGCAGTTGTCGCCGGAGTACAGCGCGCACCTGAGCGAGGAAGCGGTGCAGGGCATGTCGCGCTACCTCAGGGCGTACGAGTTCGGCCATCTACCGCTGCACGCCCACGTGATGCATACCCGCGTCAGTGACGATCAGACGTTTCACCTGGTGAAGATCATCTTCCCGCGCGGCGATGCGGCCAGCCTGATGTTCGGCCTCAACACGCAGGGCAAGATCACCGGCATCAGCCTGCTGAGCATGGCGGGCGACTAGCGGCCTGCTGCCACGGGTCTGGGATCGGGCTCAGAATCGTTCGGTCCCAGGTCGCAGGACATCTATTTGGCGGTTTAGGTCAGGGGGGTTAGGCTCGAACGAGAAGCGGGCAATCCGCAGCGACAGTCACCTACCCATCTCGCTTTTCACTTTTTTCAGCTCTTTTGCGCAGCCGATGCTAACTTCATTTTCGTGTGCTTTCAAACAATGGGCCAGCTTTCCGCCGCCCGGGCGAATTCCAGCGCAAAGCCTTTCAGCGTCAGCCTTGCAATAAGCGAGCTCCTGCGCCTGCGCCGTCGGCCCCGACGCCGCTAGCGAGAATAGAGCCAAGGAGCACGCGACCGTAACAATGACTCTGTGACCACCCATCCAGCTCTCCCCTTTTCTGGCCACTCGGGTGACTATGTGCGGGCTGCGGCAATAAACCAAGCATTGTCGCCGGGCCGGGGGGCCTGCCCCAGTTCGGGCATAGGTCAGGGGCTAGAGCGAGCACAGGCCGCCGGCTCGACCAACCGGGCGCGGCGGACGGGCTTGCTGACACGGGAGCCATCGGCGGTGCCCACTCGGTGCATTGGCTCGGCGGCATCATGGTCCACGCAGGGCTGGTGACCCGCCTTGCGGATACGCTCAATGCCCTCGGCCGTCCGCAGGCCGGTTCTGTCTCCCCGCCGTGCAGCTTCATCGCGGCTTGCCAGCACGGACTGCCGCTCCTGGTCCTGGCTCCGCAAGAAGCCAAGACTGAGCCAAGGAGATGCGGCAAAGGTGGGTGTATTCCGGGCCGGAATTCGCAAATGCCCTCGATTAATTTGGTGCAGCGCAACACGCCCCCAAGTGTCGAAATCAGGCGGACGAAATCGTCCTTCTAAGTGACCGGGGTCACAGCCCCGGGTCCTGGCGCCGCATAGGGTTATCCCGCCGGGGCGGCAGCAACTTGCACCGCTTGAAACAAATCGGGGGAACTATGTTGAAGCACACCCTCTCT
>JAFAHH010000965.1 GCA_019237355.1 Acetobacteraceae bacterium
ATCGAGCGGAGCGAGCGAAAGCCCGCAGCCCGATATGGATCGGCGAAGTCGCGATGAACATAATGCGGGAACCGTGCTGCGTATTGCGCTTGTTTCTGAGTAAACAAGCTGCGGAACCCGTGTTGGCTGGCAAAAGTGCGGTATTCCGTCAAAGGCTCAAATCCTAACGGCGTGGTCGTCGAAGCTTCTGGCGATTCCTGTGCAAGTACTGTCAGGATGCTGTCCGAGACAGCGTCAAGAGTGAATGTTGCCGAAAGCCAGTCCCTCAACAGGGCCATCGGGCGCGAGCCACTCGGCCGCATATTCGAATCGACGCGCATGCGCTCGCCATCGGGTCCGCCGGTGACTGCATCGTCAGGCTCGCCTACCGGTGCTTCCGGGCCAAGAAAGTCCAATACATCCAATCCAACAATCACGTTGCGCAATCCGCCGTCCGCCAGCGCATCCTGAAGCACCCGGGCCGCAATGGAGAGGTCCCGTCCGCTAAGCCCGGCATTGAAGACGGGCAGCATGGACCGCGGCCATTCCGGACTCATCGGATCAAGGCCGACCGCAACACGCGAATTGCCCAGCAAAAGCGTTCGCGGATGCGTGCGCTCGAGCTGATAGGTTTTCGCCGAAACGGCCTGATTGCTGGCTAGGTTTTTCAAGCCGTTGAAGCCAGCGATTTGCTCCGTGCCGAACGTGTAATATGGATCAACGGCAACGGTGAAGGCGAAGGTGAGCACAGCGAGGACGGCCATAGTGGCGGCTGACCAAGCAAGATACCGCGCTGGCGTGAGCATCGGTCAGAACTGCCAATAAAGAAATTCGCCAGCACGCGTAATCGAGAGCACGCCGAAAAAGGCTACGGCTCCAGCAGCGATCGCCCAAGGGACTGAAAGTGACCAACGTAATCGCCTCTCGGCATAGGCGGGCTGTTCGAGTGTAGCGTGAGCCGCAGCGAGTATCTCCTGCGTGTTTGGCGCCAGGAGTGCCAGCGCGAGCAGCGCCAGGACCCACATCCACGTTTGTACAAGCACCGTGCCGGAGCCGCCGGCACGTATGCCAAGCGCGCCAACGATTGGGGCGAACGGGCCGGCGCTCCAGATGATTGCGTCAGGAAGCTGGGCACCGTTCATGCCTGCCATCGCTTTCAACATCGATACGGCCGCGTGCAGGCTGGGAGCCCGGAAAAACACCCAGCTCACGACGACTGCTAGGAACGTCAGCACGAAGCCGGCGGCCGCACCAGCCCGTGCAGCTCGAAAGGGGGTAAGACCGCGCAGGCGCAGGAGAGCATGATTGATCATGAGATAGGTGCCATGGAGGCCGCCCCACAGGAGGAAGGTCCAGTTCGCCCCATGCCAGAGGCCACCGAGAAGCATGGTGGCGAGTAGGTTCATATACCTGCGAACCGGCCCGCGCCGGTTTCCGCCGAGGGAAATATAGAGGTAATCGCGCAAAAACCGTGACAAGGTAATGTGCCAGCGATGCCAGAACTCGATGATGCTCGTCGATTTGTAAGGTGAATTGAAATTGACCGGAAAGCGAATGCCAAAGCAGCGCGCGGCCCCGATTGCCATGTCGGAATAACCCGAAAAATCGAAGTAGAGCTGGCAGGTGTAAGCGAGAACGCCGCCCCAGGCTAGGAACAAATCGGGCGAGTCCCCGGATCCCGCCGAAGCGAAGGGGCCGGCCACAAAAGGCGCGATTCCGTCAGCCAGCAGCGCCTTCTTCGCCAACCCTATGGCGAAAATCGTCAGCCCGATTGCCAGATCCGCCTGGGGATGCCGCTCGCCGGCGCTCGGCTCGAGCTGGGGCACGATTTCCCCGTAGCGCAGGATCGGACCCGCAACGAGCCTCGGGAAGAATGCAACGAAAACGGCGTAGCGAAGGGGATCGAGGCGGTATTGGGCTCCGCGCCGGAGATCGGTGAGAAACCCGATCTGCTCAAAGGTGAAAAAGGAGATGCCAAGCGGAAGAATAATGCGGCCTAGGGTGATGTCGGCCCCTGTCAGCGCATTGATGTTCGCGACCATGAAACGGGCATATTTGAACACCCCTAGCACAACGAGGTTCACGGTGACGCCTAGAACCAGCAGCGCCGTCGCTCGGCGCTGTCGTCCCTCAGCGACATCTCTTCGGAGGCGCCGACCGATTGCGTAATTTACGATAATGGAGCCGAGCAAGAGGGAGAGAAACCGAACATCCCAGCAGCCATAAAAAACCAAAGAGGCCGCTAGGATTATGGCACAGCGCGCAGTGCCCGTTCGGCCGCCGAAGAAGTAC
>JAFAHH010000972.1 GCA_019237355.1 Acetobacteraceae bacterium
TCTAGTAGGAATTCCTGTTCCTGGCACCCGAGAGGCGGACTAGGCGTTATCATCCCAAGCACCTAGAACTAAGCGCGCTGACAGCATCCGTGTGCTCCCGACGGAGCCGGCTACACGACCCATTGCTCTGGTTCCTGCCACGGGTCCTACGGCAGTACGCGATCTGATGACCCGTATTTACAGCCGCGGATGCCGGCACGGAGAAACGCGCTTTTGCTAACGCATCCGTGGGTGCGAGACACTGGCCGCGTTCGCTCGCCTCAGGAGGGTTCGATTTGCGCCCGCTCCCGCACGCAGTCGGAATCATCTCTTATGAAATCGTCAGGGATTGAAGCTGAGTCCTTCAAGGGCCGCCGCCGGAAATCAGTGAGCCGAGCCTACTGCGAAGTAGCGCTGGACCGACTGTGGATATTCATTAGCCGGCATGCCGGCCTGGAAGCGGGGAGGGAAGGAATTAACCGATTGAACCGACGCCTCACGTCCAGTCACGGCCATCGGGGGAACGGGAGGAAGCCGTGCAAAGGATGGCGCCGACGTAAATCGGCTGGAAGGGGAGCTCCGGGAAGTGGCCGCAGGGCGTGGTTCGGCCACGGTTGGGCGGGCCTGGGCATTCTGGCCGAAAGCCGCAACGGAAGGCCCAGGCGGTCCACCAGCAAGCTCTAGAACCACTAAACCGAGGGTGAAGGCCGCAATCCCGATAGCCCACAAACAAGCCAGAGCTTTCCAGCGGCGCTGTATTGCCGATGGCAATCTCCCTGCCGCAACCGGGCGGGATTGCGACGGGGACTCCTGTGCAGGACGGTTTTGCCCAATTCCAGCCAAAGCCCCGGCAAGCAGCGCCAACCCCGGAGCGAGGATCATGAGAAACATCACGTTGGATGCGACCGTGCAACTATGCCGATCAGTATATCGGATTTAGAAACAACGCTCAAGCGCCAATTGCGCCATATCCACACGCGCCTTCGCCCGACATACGCTCGTGGACTACTTCGCCTTCATGACCGTAATCTTACCGCTTGGTTCCAACGTGACACGTTTTGCCTCGGCAAGGCCCTCGATGCCTTGTTGCCGCAACGCTTCTCCCAAATCCGCCTCACTCACTGCGGCCCGAACAAGGGCCGACTGCCTTCGGTCGCCGCCTACTGCAAGCTCTATCGCACCGCCCTCGAGTACCCGGGACAGCCGGGGCGAGAGGGAGGCTGCATGCGCAAGCACCCAATGCAAGCCCATGAGCAGCATCGTCGCGAGCAGTGTACCTCCCAGGGGCGCGCTGCCGGTCAGGGCCCGGCTTAGGTTGGAGCCGACAATAATGGATACGATAATGTCGAGCGCGGACCATTTGCCGAATACACGCCGCCCTGCTAGCCTCACCAGGGCTAGGCCGTAGAAGAAGATCAGGGCGGCCCTGGCGCACTCCTGCCACCACGTGACCTGGTGCATCGTTCCGAACACATCTTGCAGGAAGAGCATCAGCGCCTCTGACATACCGCTCAGCGCGGAACGGCAGTCCGGTTCCCGGGTTTCACACCCGCACCTTGTCACGGCTCCCGCGCAATCCTACGAAACAACTAGGCCCTGACCGGGCCGTCTGGACGCGAGGGAATCAATGCAGCTCCACGATGTGAGGGTCTACCTATCCAAAGCCGTTCTGAAGCGCGAAGATCAGCTTGCCTGGAAGATTGCGGGGGTGGCGGCGGATCGGGTGCCCATCGACAAAGATGTCGCCGAGATGATCATCAATCGCATCATCGACAATGTCAGCGTCGCCATCGCCGCGATCAACCGGCGCCCGCCTACCACCGCGCGTGATATGGCCCTTGGCCACCCGAGGCGGGAAGGAGCAACGGTATTCGGCGTGCCTGCTTCTAAGCGTGTCAGCCCGGAATGGGCGGCGTGGGCGAACGGCACCGCGGTGCGCGAGCTTGATATGCACGACACGTTTCTAGCAGCGGATTATTCCCATCCGGCTGACAACATCCCGCCGATCCTCGCAGTAGCACAAACCATGGGCAAATCCGGCCGGGATCTGATCCGCGGCATCGCGACCGGCTACGAAATCCAGATCGACTTGGTTCGCGCCATCTGCCTCCATAAGCACAAGATCGACCACATCGCTCACCTCTGCCCGGCGCAAGCCGCTGGCATTGGCACTGTGCTCGGGCTGAAACAGGAAATCATCTACCAAGCCGTGCAGCAGGCCGTGCATGTGAGTTTCACCACGCGCCAGTCGCGCAAGGGCGAGATCAGCTCCTGGAAGGCCTTTGCCCCGGCCCATGCCGGAAAGCTTGCGGTGGAAGCCGTGGATCGTGCCATGCGCGGCGAAGGCGCGCCGAGCCCTGTTTATGAGGGCGAAGATAGCGTGATCGCCTGGATGCTGGATGGACCTGATGCGCATTACCAGGTTCCATTGCCGGAGCCCGGTGAAGCCAAACGCGCCATCCTCGAGAGCTACACCAAGGAGCACAGCGCCGAGTACCAGGCGCAAGCGATCATCGACCTTGCCTTTCGCTTGCGCGAGCGCATCCCGGATCTCGAGCAGATCGAGCGCCTGGTGCTGCATACCAGCCATCACACGCATAACGTTATCGGCACGGGCGCAAACGATCCGCAGAAGATGGACCCCAAGGCGAGCCGGGAGACGCTCGATCATTCTATAATGTACATCTTCGCGGTGGCGCTGCAGGACGGGCGCTGGCATCACGTCGATAGTTACACGCCGCGCCGGGCTAGCCGTCCTGATACCGTGCGGCTGTGGCACAAGATCGAGACCAGGGAAGACCCGGAGTGGACCCGGCGATATCACTCCACCGACCCAAACGAGCTCGCCTTCGGCGGCCGGGTCGAAGTATTCATGAATGACGGCTCGCGCATCGAAGAGGAGGTGGCGGTTGCGAATGCCCATCCGCGCGGCGCAAAACCTTTCGCCCGGCCGGACTACATCAAGAAATTCCAGGTGCTTACGGACGGGATCATATCTAACCGCGAGGCCAACCGGTTCCTAGATGCGGTTCAAGACCTATCCCGTCTGCCTACAGGCGAGCTTGCCGCGCTGAATGTTGCTGTCCCAGCCGGGGCCTTGGCCGAAGGCAAGCCCGGCATATTCTAAAAGGGAATCCATCATGAGCGAGACCACCTTCGCTAAGCCGAAAAAAAGCGTGGCTCTTTCCGGCGTCCCTGCAGGCAATACCGCCCTCTGCACGGTGGGGCGCACCGGCAACGACCTACATTATCGGGGCTACGACATCCTCGACATCGCCGAAACCTGCGACTTCGAAGAAATCGCCTACCTACTTGTATATGGTAAACTGCCGAACCGCGCCGAGCTTAGCGCCTACAAGGCTCGGCTACAGGCGCTGCGCGGCATACCGGAGGCCGTCAAGAAGATCCTCGAGGCGTTGCCTCCAGCGTCGCATCCAATGGACGTGATGCGCACTGGCGTTTCCGCGCTCGGCTGCGTCTTGCCGGAAAAGGAAGATCACAGCCCGGCGGGAGCACGCGATATCGCCGATCGGCTTTTGGCCTCGCTCGGGTCGATGCTGCTTTATTGGTTCCACTACGCGCATAACGGCCGCCGGATCACCGTGGAGACCGACGATGATACGATCGGCGGCCACTTCCTACATTTACTGCACGGCCGCCCGCCGTCGGATCTATGGGTTAGGGCGATGCACACTTCGATGAACCTATATGCTGAGCATGAGTTCAATGCCTCGACCTTCACGGCACGCGTCATCGCCGGCACTGGCTCCGATATCTACTCCTGCATTACCGGAGCGATTGGGGCCCTTCGCGGCCCGAAACACGGCGGGGCGAATGAGGTCGCGTTCGAAATTCAGCGCCGGTACGCGACTTCGGAGGAAGCCGACGCCGATATCCGCCGCCGGGTGGAGGCCAAGGAGATAATTATTGGCTTCGGCCATCCCGTTTATACGGTCGCCGATCCACGCAATCACGTGATTAAGGATGTCGCGCGGCGCCTGTCCCAAACGGCCGGACAGATTAAGATGTTTGAAATCGCCGAGCGCATCGAGCGCGTGATGGCCGAAACCAAGCGAATGTTCGCCAACTTGGATTGGTTTAGCGCGGTCAGCTACGCCGTTATGGGGGTCCCGACGGAGATGTTTACCCCGTTATTCGTGATGGCACGCGCTTCTGGCTGGGCGGCTCATGTCATCGAGCAGAGGATCGACGGTAAGATCATCCGTCCGACCGCAAACTACGTTGGACCAGAGAATCTCGAGTTCGTGCCGATAGACCAGCGCTAGAGAAGATCGCTAGCGAAGCGCCCGCGGCCAATCCCAATCCAGTCGAGTGATAGGAACACCGTCGCGCCAGCACGGGAGGGAGCCCAAATAGGCTCTGCAAGAAGGGCTAGCAGTCTGCTGAAAAAGCAAGGCCAGGGCTCTGCCCTGGACCCGTCATGCGGGGAGCATGCTGTTCGCATGGCGGGGTCGAAAGGCCCCAGACCCATCCGCTAAGTGATTGGATTGCAAAGGCCCCGCCTTTGCTGGGGTCCAGGGGCAAAGCCCCTGGCCTTCTTTCGTTGCTTTACGAACGACCGACTCTAGCGTGCGAGCGGTTGAGGCGGGCGTCCGCGGCAAGCCTGGAGCGTTCAAGCGTCCACTCGGGGGAATCGGGTTCTAGCTTCCGTTTGCGAGCAGATTCACGCAATGTGGATGGCGTTCGGCGACTCCACCTGATCGCGATCTGCTGTGGGGCGGCCGTCCGTAATTCGGTCGGCAATGTTCGAACTTCTCCGCCAACGGCTCGCGCGGGATTATGGTCCGTTTGCCTGACCGACTGAAGCGACACCCTGGCGAATTCTGGAGCGAACCGGCCCGTGCACCGCAAAAAGTTTTTTTTGCGTGCAACCGACATATACGGGTTACTTTCTGTTGACATAGGCGCACGAGGCGCCGAATACCGACACAGCATGAATCCGTCCGATTCGTTTGGCTGTTCGGCGTAGGCATGCAAAGCAGAAGGACGGTCGATGGACCGGAACCTCGTCGATAGGAAACTCAGCCGAGTGCGTGCCGGATTTCGGTGCGAGATCGCGGGTATGGCTCGAGGAAACGGCGGTCGGAGCCTTGCTGGTTCCGTAGCAACGCTGCATTCGTCTGTAATGACGCAGCCCTTGCCCTCTAAACGAGCTGCCCCAACCGGTATCCCGTTCGGACGGCACAGCTCCGCCGAAGTCAAGCCTATCAAAGCGGGGGATGCTGCTCATGGTGCGGCCGGAAACAATGCGGCTGGGAGCACTGTCGGCGGCATCGCTTCACTTCTAGCCGTTGAAAGGAACCACTTATCGTGAGTGACGAGTCCCTCCCAGAAAAAAGGCCTGCCCAAGCCCTCGCGGTACGCAGCACGACACGAAAGAAGGCTGCATCGAAGAAAGCGGGTGCACGCAAGAAGACAACCGCCCGCAAGGCTCCAGCTAAGAAGGCCAGTCCGCGCAAAACCGCAGCTAAGAAAGCGCCGCGTAAGACTGGCGGGCGCGCTGGTACGCGGAAGACAGCAGCCAAGAAGACGGCGCGCAAAACTGCTGGCCGCAAGACGCCCAGAGCCAAGACGGCTACGCGCAAAGCGGCGTCGAAGCGAGGAACTGCTGCCCGCAGCACGACCCAGCGGAGAAGCTACACACGTCGTCCGCGCAGGACCGAAGAGGAAAGGCCAGCAACGGAAGAGAATATGGAGACGGGCGGCGAGACGAGTGAGGAAGAACAAGAGGAAGAGTAGGGCACAAATCGCCGCGGCCCGGGCTGGCCAAACTGATACCGGCATACGTGGCATACATAATGAAGTCGCCGCAGGTGTGCCGGTATCACGAACGCAATGCTTCTATAAAGCGAGCAGCCTGGATCTCCCAATCCGGCAACAGGCGTCCCGCCTGCCATGCCTGTTCGCCCATATAGGCGCGCAGGTCGGCGCTGAAGATTAGCCGGCGTAGTCCTTGCGAAAGGGCGGCGTGATCACCAGGCTCGCAAATCACTCCGGCATCGCTTGGCACGAGCGATGCGGCGGGGCTGTTGCTCGTCAGCGCAACCGGTAATCCACGCCGGAGCGCTTCCGCGATTGCTATTCCATGCCCTCCCGAGGAGTTTGCTCGCGCGAACACATCGGCCTTCACCCACACAGCTTCCATCTCCGCGTCGGGGAGCTCACCGGTGAAACATACGCGCTCTGCAATTCCAAGCTCCTCAGATAGCGCAAAAAGCCTTTGTGTATGCACGCAATCGCGGTCGTGCGCGCCAACAATCGTTAGCCGCCATTCGATATCCCATAATGGCGCGAGCGCTCGCAACAGTATGTCATGGCCCTTTCGAGGCATCAAAGCGCCAGTTGAAAGAATCGAACAACCCGGCCCCCTGGAACCTATGCTTCGGCGTAGGTCGTCGGTTCCAGGATCAACCACGCGGATGCGCTCCGGATTGAGAGCAAATTCGGTAACGAGCCGGTCCCGGATAGAAGCGTTGCTGACCACCACGCGGTGTAACCGGGGTAAGAGACGCTGCTCGGCCGCCCGCAAATCCGCTCGCTGCCGCTCCCCAAGCCCGGTTTCGAGGGCCGCACAATGCTGCACAAGCGCGACGGTGTGCCTAGCGCTCAGCTCCTCCGGCACTCCTTCAAATGCTGGCAGTGCAAGCCCGTCCACCACGATCGTAGTATCCCGTGGTAGGGAAGCGAGTATGGCCCCTGCTGCCTGGGGGGCTTGCATACGAGCAGACGGATGCTGAAATGCGATCTCTCGAAATTGGATTGCATGCCCGGCGGTCCGCAACGCGCCCACGAGGCGCTGCTGATAGGCGGGATCAACGAGCCGCGTCGACCGTGATGGAACAAGCAGCGCTATGCGCATGGGCTTCCCGCTTCAAGCGGTGGCCGAAAGGGCGATGAAGGCGGCGCGACCGAATTGGTGCGCTGAGTTACCTGCTGCATCATACCGAGGGCCATTCTGGAGTGCCTGGGCCGCACTTCGCGCGACCGTTTGCACCACACGTGACTGTACGCCGATTGCATGCTCAAGCAGTCGCTTATTCTGCTGCAACAGCGCGGCAAGCTCAGTGATTACCTTTTCGGCCTCGCCCTGCACCTGCACCCGGCCAGAATTCGCCAAGCTTGAAAGGGCCGTCCCCAACGCCAGTGCTGCTTGCTTCTTCTCCGGCAGGAGAGAAACCGCCCGGGAGTACTCCAGCCGGGCCAGCGCCTCGTTCTCAAGTGCCAGGACTTTCGTCAGCCGCCCGGCGGCGGCGAGCATCTCCGCTTTCATCCGGGTGCTTCAGACATTCGCGCTTCTTGCGCCTTCAGCATCTGCTCAAACACCGGTTGTGCCAATCCAATGCCGTTATTGCCCGCAATTTGCTTCGCGATCTCCTGAACCAGCATCGGCTTGAAAGCCTGCTCGCC
>JAFAHH010001032.1 GCA_019237355.1 Acetobacteraceae bacterium
GGCACCCGCCGTTGAGGCTTCGATCAAGCGATAACTGGAACAAAGAGCATGGTCACCATCGCGCCCGGATCAGCCGCCGTCCCGCATAGAAAGCCGTGGTACCGGCATCTCTATTTCCAGGTCATAATCGCCATCATCATCGGCGTCTTCATAGGCCATTTCTGGCCGACATTTGGCGCCAGTATGAAGCCCTTTGGCGACGCCTTCATTGCGGCAATCCGCATGGTGATCGCGCCCATCATCTTCTGCACTGTGGTGCACGGCATCGCCAGTATGGAAGATATGAAGAAGGTCGGGCGTGTCGGGCTGAAAGCGCTGATCTATTTCGAGGTTATGACCACCGTCGCCCTGATCGTGGGCATGGTCATTGCCAATGTCTGGCGGCCCGGCGCCGGCGTGCATGCCGATGTAAGCACGATTGATGCCAAATCCATTCAGACCTTTACGACCGCGGCGCAGCAGCAGGGCGTGGCCGACTACTTCCTGCATATTATTCCGGTCAGTGCGGTGGGTGCCTTTGCCGAAGGCGAGGTCATCCAGGTACTGTTCTTCGCCATCCTATTTGCGTTCGCGCTTTCCTTTCTTGGTGAGCGCGGCAAGCCGCTGTTGAGCCTGATCGACATCGCCTCGCATACGTTGTTCGGGATCGTCTCCATCATCATGCGGGCGGCGCCCTTGGGGGCTTTCGGGGCCATGGCCTTCACCATCGGCCGCTACGGCATCGGCACCTTGGTGGAGCTCGGGGAGCTCATGGCAAGCGTGTATCTAACATGCCTCATATTCATCTTCGTGGTTCTGGCGACCGTCACCAGGCTATGCGGCTTCAGCATCCTCAAGTTCATTCGCTACATCAAAGAAGAGCTCCTGATCGTGCTCGGCACGTCCTCCTCGGAATCGGTGCTGCCGCGGATGATCGCCAAGCTCGAGAACCTTGGGTGCCAAGAGTCGGTGGTGGGGCTGGTTATTCCCACGGGCTATTCATTCAACCTGGATGGCACCTGCATTTACCTAACAATGGCGGCGGTGTTTCTGGCGCAGGCCACCGATACTCATCTCACGCTCGGCCATCAGCTCGGCATTCTCGGCGTGCTGCTGCTGACATCGAAGGGGGCAGCCGGGGTCACGGGTAGCGGATTCATCGTGCTTGCCGCCACTCTGGCCTCGACGGGCGCCATTCCGGTCGCGAGCATCGCGCTGATCCTAGGCGTGGACCGGTTCATGTCGGAGGCGCGGGCGCTGACGAACCTGATCGGCAACGGCATCGCCACAGTCGTGGTCGCGAAATGGGAGAATGCGCTCGACATGCGGCGCCTGCATGCGCAACTCGAAGGCGAAACCGAGCTCGATGCCGAGGAGCCGGAAGCCTTGCTCCCCGGCCCGGAGCCGCTGCTGCCGCAACCAAGGAGCGGATCGGACTAAATGGCCCCCAATGATTCAAGCACGGCCCTACTACACGATATCGTCGTGGTGGGGGGTAGGGCGGCCGGTATCGAATTGGTCACGATCCTGGGGGATAGGCTCGGCAAGCGCCGCCAGGCACGGATCACTCTCATAGAGAAATCACGCACGCATCTGCGGAAACCGCTGCTACACGGGTCGCCTCCGGCAGCATGAATCCCGTTTCGCATGAACTCGATTATCTCGCCCAAGCCCATTGGCACCATTTCCACTTCCGCTATGGCGAGATGATCGGGCTCGACCGGGCCGAGAAGGAAGTGCGGCTCGCGGCCACGCATGACGAGGGAGGTCGCGAGATTACCCCGCCGCGATCCGTCGCTTCCGACACCCTAGTGATTGCAATCGGCAGTATCGTTAATGATTTCGGCACGCCGGGGGCGGCGGAGCATGCGGTTCCGCTTGAGACGGCCGATCAAGCTGAGCGCTTCAACCGGCGTCTGGTGAATGCCTGTCTTCGCGCGCATACGCAGCCAGGCCCGATATGGCCGGGCCAATTGCATGTGGCGATTATCGGTGCCGGGGGCACTGGGACCGAGTTGGCGGCAGATTTGCACCGGACAGTGCGCGAGGTGATTTCCTACGGTCTGGACCGCATCGATCCAGCTAAAGATATAAGAATTATTCTAATCGAGGCGGCGGATCGCGTTGTGCCCGCCCTGCCGCCCCCATTTCCGAAAGAACCTTACAGTTGCTCCAGAGTCTCGGGGTCGAGGTACGCACCAGCTCGCGCGTAAGTGAGGTTCGGCCCGATGGCGTGGTGCTCGCGAATGGCGATTTCATCGCCTCCGAGCTCGTGGTTTTGGCGGCTGGGGTCAAAGGGCCAGAGGTGCTGCGCAACCTCGATGGGCTAGAGGTGAATCGGATCAATCAGCTCATCGTGCTCCCAACCCTGCAAACCACGCGCGACACCGATGTTTTTGCGATCGGCGATTGCGCGGCGTGCCCGACCCGACCGGGCGCCCACACAACGGTTCCGCCCCGTGCGCAAGCGGCCCATCAGCAAGCTACGCACTTGGCCAAGCAGCTCGGCCGCCGCTTGGCAGCCTGCCGCTCGAGCCCTATGTCTATCGAGACTTCGCTCGCTCGTGACCTTGGGCAGCTTCGAGACCGTGGGCAATCTCATGGGCTTTGTTGGCACGAAAAACGTGTTCATCGAAGGTTTTATCGCCCGCATGGCTGAACAATGGCGTGGTCATCGGAGATCGGCGCGGCCGGCGCTGTCGTGTCATAAGCTAAATTAATTACTGCCCAGGCCCGGTTTGGCCATGGGCGCCCCACAGATCCTCTTGCTCTACCGGCCTATCGTAAGACCGCATGTCCGCTCAATGGCGAGATCCGTTATCTTGTGAATTCGACAGCACGCCCGATGTCATGGCGAAGCTCATGCGCAAGTT
>JAFAHH010001077.1 GCA_019237355.1 Acetobacteraceae bacterium
GTCTTGATGCCGCCGGGCTATGACGCCGACCAGTTTCGCAAGATCGTGCTCGAGAATTACAACATGTCGCTCGGCTCGGGCCTCTCCAAGGTCGCCGGCAAGGTGTTCCGCATCGGCCATCTCGGCGAGTGCAACGAGCTCACGCTGCTCGCCGCGCTCACCGGTGTCGAGATGGGGCTCGCGGTCGCCGGCGTTCCGCACCGCGCTGGCGGCGTCGATGCCGCGATGAAATTCCTGGAGCAGCGTCCCGCGGGCAATGTCAGCCATCTCAAGGTGGTGGGCAGCTAGCGGCGGGTCTTCCCGCAGCCGGGGTCAGCCCCGGTTGCGGATTGTTGATTTGTGCAAGTCGGGCAAGCTGGGATCGGATTGCCCGTTGCGATGCAAGGCATCGTGCAGCGCAAATCAGGCGAAAACGCCGCGGCTTTCATGAAGGGGGCATAACGGTTCAACCGGAGCGCATCGTTCGGATGCGATCTGGCTGCGGTTGATGCCGTCGTTGGTTGATGGTCGAAACTAGAAGAAGATACTGAGAGGGTGGAGATGGAAGGTCAAAAGTCGCGTAGCTTCGGACGGTGGTACATCCTTGGCCTGATCTGCCTGATGTACCTCATCACCTATCTGGATCGCGTCAATATCTCGACGGCAGCTCCGGTCATCAGCAAGGAGTTCGGCTTTGACAAGATCACCATGGGGGTGATCTTCAGCGCCTTCGTGTGGGCCTACGCGCTGTTTCAGGTGCCCGGCGGCTGGCTCAACGACCGCTTTGGCGCGAGGCCGGTGCTCGGAGCCATCGTTGCATACTGGTCGGTAATGACAGCCGCCACCGCGGCGGCCACCGGCGCAATTTCGTTCGTCGTGCTGCGCTTCCTCTTCGGGATTGGCGAGGCTGGCGCCTTTCCGGGGGCAACGCGCTCGATGCAGCTTTGGTATCCGCGCGAGGAGCGCGGCCTGGTCCAGGGGCTCACCCATAGCGCAAGTCGTCTTGGTGCTGCGATCGCGCCTCCGCTCGTCGTCTTCATCATGACCAATTGGGGATGGCGATCGGCCTTCTATATCTGCGGCGCGATTGGTTTCGTCTGGTCGATCTGGTGGTTTCTCTCTTATCGCAATTTGCCGGAAGAGCATCCTCTGGTGAACCGCGAGGAGCTGAAGCACATTCGCGGCGTGGACAGCACGGGCGCGATCAAACAGGCGGTAATCGAGCGCAAGGCGGCGTCGGTGCCCTGGAGCACGCTGCTGCGCTCGCCGAACATGTGGGCGATCATGTGCGCCTATTTCACCTACGTCTACTGCCTCTGGATTTTCCTGAGCTGGCTGCCGTCCTATCTGGTCGAATTCCGCCACTTCACACTGCTCAAGGTCGGCCTGTTCGCATCAATGCCGCTCTTTGCCGGTGTGCTCGGCGATACAGCCGGCGGCCTTGCGACAGACTGGCTGTTGAAGTTGACCGGCAACACCAAGCTCGCCCGCCGCTCGGTCGCGATCGTCGGCCTCCTGGGATGCTGCGCGTTCATCGTGCCGGCCGCGTTGACCAGCAATGCCTATACCGCCGTCTATTGCTTGACCGCATCCATGTTCTTTCTGGAATGCACGATTGGTCCGTCCTGGGCGGTGCCGATGGATATCGGCGGCAAATACTCGGGCACGGTGTCCGGCATGATGAACATGGCTGGCAATTTCGGCGGGGCACTTTCACCGCTGGTGTTCGGCTTTCTTGTTCAATACGGCGATTGGCAGGCGCCTTTCATCGTCGCGGCCGTTCTGCTCGTCATCGGCGCTGCCGTGTGGGCTCTTTGGCTTGATCCGGATCGATCAGTGCTCGACGCGCCCGACGCCTCGCCCGCGACGCCACAGCACGGTCAGGTGGCTGCGGAATGAGGAGGAGGCGGGCTTAGGGCGATTTTCCGCCGTCTTGCGGGATTGACGGCGGCGGCCGGGCGGGGGACAAGCCGGGCGAATGGTGCTATTCGAGCGCCCTCGCCAGACCAAGGCTAGACCAGCCGAGTAAAGCCAACAAAAGCCCGGGAAAGACGCCAATGACCCTGCATACTGGACGGCATTTCTTACAGATTCCAGCAACGACCAACATCCCCGCCCGGGTGCTGCGGGCCATGGACATGCCGGGCCTGGACCATCGCGGTGCGGAATTCGCCGAGCTCGGTTTTGCGGTCATGGCGGGCAT
>JAFAHH010001096.1 GCA_019237355.1 Acetobacteraceae bacterium
GGATGGCTCGGCCCAGGCGCTGGCAATCGCCTTTGGTTTACCTTGTGCCCGAGCGCTGTATCGAGATCCTTCCTCTGCAATGCCGATCTCCACCGGCCGGGCACCTCGCCCGGCTCGATGGCGAAAGCCATTCGGGGGTGGCTATCATGCGGGCTCCTGCAGAGGAGAGCATAACAATGGCGAGGATCGGCTTTGTGGGTCTCGGAGCGATGGGATTGCCGATGGCGCGCAACCTTGTCGGACGGGGCTTCGAAACGCGCGGCTTCGACGTGCGGCCCAGTGCGATCGACGCGCTGGTAGAGGCTGGGGGGGCGCGGGCGTCCTCGGCCGCCGAGGCGGCCCAGGGAGCGGATGTGCTTGTGCTCATGGTGGTCAATGCGGCGCAGGCCGAACAGGTGTTATTTGCCGAGGGCGCGCTCGCCGCGCTCTCGCCGGGTGGCGCCGTTGTGCTCATGGCGACTTGCCCGCCGCGTGCGGTGCAATCGATAGCGGAGCGGGTGCTCGCGGCCGCGTATCGTTTCATTGATGCGCCGGTATCGGGCGGTGTCGTCGGCGCCTCCCGCGGCACCCTCTCCATTATGGCGGCGGCGCCGCGGGAGACCTTCGAAGCCGTGCGCCCGGTGCTTGAAGCCTTTGGAGACAAGATATTCCATGTCGGCAACCGGCCCGGCCAAGGCGCAGTCGTTAAAACTGTCAACCAACTTCTTTGCGGCGTCCACATCGCTGTTGCCGCAGAGGCATTCTCGCTCGCCGCGAAGCTTGGTGTCGATCTGCAGGTAATTCTCGACATTCTCAGCGGCTCGGCGGCCTCGAGCTGGATGCTCAAGGACCGCGGGCCACGCATGCTGCAGAGCAGCCCGGAGGTGACGAGCGCGGTCGATATCTTCGTCAAAGACCTCGGCATCGTGCTTGAAGCCGGCCGAGACGCCAAAGCAGCGCTGCCGCTCGCCGCCGCCGCGCATCAAATGTTCCTGGCCACTTCCGGCCGGGGAGGCGGGGCCGAAGATGATAGCCAGGTGATACGAACCTATTTCGCACTCAACAGCAGCGCGCCGCAATGAGCAACACCAAATCAGATCAGGGAGAGAAGCGAATGGAAGATCATCCCAAGTGGTGCGGCCGGCGCGGCCTGCTTGTCGCCGGGGCAGCTTTGCCGGTCTTCGGCATTTTGAGCCGGCGCGGCTGGGCTGCCGATTTCAGCTACAAGCTCGCGACCGGACAAGATCCGACGCATCCCGTCAATGTCCGTGCCCAGGAAGCTATCGACCGCATCAAGCAGGCGACAGGCGGCCGGATGGAAATTCAGCTATTTCCGGCCAATCAGCTTGGTTCCGATACCGATCTTCTCTCGCAGGTTCGCAGCGGCGGCATTGAGTTTTTCAATCTCTCGACATCCATCCTGGCAACCCTCGTGCCTGCAGCCGGGATTCCCAATACCGGCTTCGCATTCGAAGACTATGCGGCCGTGTGGAAGGCGATGGATGGCGGGCTCGGCGATTTTATTCGGGGTCAGATCGGCAAAGCCGGCCTTATCACGGTCTGCCGTGTTCAAGACAATGGCTTCCGGCAGATTACCAGTTCCCCGCACCCTATCGAAAAGCCTGCCGACCTGAACGGGTTCAAGATTCGCGTCCCTCCCGCGCCTATCCTAACCTCGCTCTTCTCGGCGCTCGGCGCGGGACCGACCCCCATTAATTTCAGCGAGCTCTACTCCGCTTTGCAGACGAAAGTGGTGGAGGGACAGGAGAATCCGCTCGCCATCATCGCGACGACCCGTCTCTATGAGGTGCAGAAATATTGCAGCATGACGAGCCATGTCTGGGATGGCTATTGGATCCTGGGGAATCGCCGGGCGTGGCAGGCCTTGCCCGAGGATCTACGCAAAACCGTTTCCGAGCAATTCGATCGTTCGGTGATGGACGAGCGCGCGGACGTCGCGAAGCTCAGCTCTTCACTGCGGCAAGAGCTTTCTGCCAAGGCGATGCAATTCAATGAGGTTGATCGAAGCACGTTTCGTAATGCCCTGCGCCAAACCACCTTCTATAGGGATTGGCGGACCAAGTTTGGCGCCGATCCGTGGAAGCTGCTCGAAGATGTGACGGGTCCGCTGGCGTGAGCACCAACCCGTCCCCCGAACAAGGTCGCTCCCGAGCGCCTGGCCGATGCCGCTCCGTTTCCATCCATGGATGCGTTCTTGCATGAATTGAGAAACCCGAGGGGCTTTTTGCTACCCGCCCTCAGGTATCACACGATCCGAACCGAGAGCGGCATCTCGAGTCTGGTCATCCGGTTGAGAACGTTGCGTCCGATCTTTGCCTCAGTTTGCTCACTGGGCAGAGTACGGGCGTGAAGGAGCCGGCGATTATATTTTTGTACCGATACAACGTGGTCCCAGCCAAGCTGCGCCGAGGGGGGAATGGTGATCGCAGCTTCGGGATGACGTTCCGCCAGTGCCTGATAAACGGCCGCGCTCCGAGGTCGTCGACGCGATCATCTAACCTCGAATCCGGGAGCTTTGTGGCCGGCGAGAGCGCGGGCCACTGAAAGGATCGAGACAAAAATCTGGTCGATCAATCGGGCGGATTCTGTGCGTTCCATCTCCGGGCCCAATCGCGGTCTTTTTGCAACCTCACGGCCCCGATCTCCGCTGCGCGGGTGCGCGTCGCCCCTCCATAGAGGACGGCCAGTGCCAGCAGCCGGCGTTACCTGGCCGCCATCTTGGCTCGGAGCCTCAGCCCCTTGCGCACGCGGACGCGTCGAAATCGGACCGGAGGCGAATGGGCATGGCGAAGCCTCACAGGTTGCTGGCTTCAATCAGATCTGCGCCTCTACTGAGTGTGTTCAATGGGACCTGGTCTTAGAGTAGCGGTTTGTCACTTGTGAGTAAGCTGGTCCACCAGCCACCTGGTTGCTATCCCGGCCTTCGTGCTTAGCGCGTCTGCAATGCCCCACTTCGTCAGCGCATACTCTGCACCGATAGCCGCAGTCACGGCTCCGGCAATGGACACGGCTGCGGGAGCACTGGGGAGCATCGCGGCCGCAATCGCTGCGCCGCCGGCGGCCGCCCCGGTAACGGCGGCGGCCTCTAGGAGGTCTCCGAGAAGCCCTCCGGTGCGCTCGGCCTTTTCGTGAGTGTCCAGCGAAGGATCTGTTACGATGCTCCATTCCTCGTACAAAATGCCCGCCACTATCGTTCCCAGGATGGGCAACCAAGGCAATGGGCGTTGAGTTGCCGCCGCTATGGCCCGGGTTGGCAACAATCGGAACACACGCGGGCGGCCTACAGCTATGGCTCCGGCGATTCCAGGAGCGCTGACGGCGGCTGATTCGTCCTGCATTAGAGTTTCGATGCGCGGTAAAAGCGGACCTTTTAGGCTAGGTTCGTTCGGCAACGGCTCACCCAGTGCTGGGCGTATTGGCTCACTGAGTTTTGGCGAGCGCAAGAGCCCCTCCCGCCTCATAGCTTCAGCCACGGAATAGACCCGCGAGGTTGGGATGCCGGCTCGCTCGAGCATACCCGCACGTTCGTACTCCCTAACTAAGTCGGTGCACTTGAGCAAGACATTCGCGAACGTGTCATCCGCCAAGACTATGCGGGCGCGGTTGTATCGATGCTCCTCGAGGTCCTTACAAATCCGCGTGGCGGTCCCCAATGAGATGCCCGACTTCACCTGAATCTGCATTGGGTTGTCAGTGGCGGAAGAACCGGGGCAGATAACGTCGGCGAGCCGATCGCCTTTGGGTGCGAGCTGGCATTCCCGCCCAAGCGACTTCATGGCAATGTCTTTGACAAGATGTTCAAAAGCGAAACCCACTATGTTCAGGTTCGCTCCTTGCTGCGCTTCTGCGTCTAAAAGATACGCAGCGATGTGTATGTCGGAGATCAAATCAGCCGCGGCGAAAGCACACGCTTTCGTCGAGACGAGATCCGCCAAGGTGATCCCTGCGATGAAAAAGCAGAGCACGAATGACCAGAGACGCGGTCGCCGAGCCGTTTCAATACCGGTCAGGGAGGAACTCGTATCACTATCAAATGCGTCTGACGGGTTTGAAGGCAGCATGACTAAGATCGTCCCCTTTTTCGCAACCGATGTTTATCCGTAACGTAATGGCGCAATTCTGGCAACTGCTGCTTTTCAGCTATCGACCTACGAAACGGGCTATTGCGCGACCCTGGCAAAGTCGCGTGTGCAATTTCTGATCTCGGTCCCCCCGGATGGAGTGGCCGCTCCGAGCGTGGCGTTAAGTCACCTGGCCGGCGACCCTGGGACCAACTCCGTGCCCAGCCCCAAAGCCCCCAAAATCCAAGCCTGCGGCGGGACCGTGCCTTGCGCCCTGAACAGGGATATGCGACTCAAGAGCCAGAAGGAAGCTGGGAGGGGTCCGGGGATGTCCGACATCATCCTGGAGACCGAGGGGCTTACCCGCGAGTTTGCCGGGTTCGTTGCGGTCAGGGAAGTCAACCTAAAGGTGCGGACAGGTGACATCCACGCGCTCATAGGCCCGAATGGCGCGGGCAAAACAACCTGCTTCAATCTGCTTACCTCGTTTCTGCCGCCCACCCGTGGCACAATCCGTTTCAAGGACAAAGACATTACCGGGATGAAGCCCGCCTTGGTCGCGCGGCTCGGCCTGGTACGCAGCTTCCAGATCTCGGCGGTATTTCCGCACCTGACCGCACTCGAGAATGTCCGCCTCGCGCTGCAGCGGCAGCGCGGCCGTAGCTTCGATTTCTGGCGCTCCGAAACCGCGCTCAACACCTACAATGACCGGGCTCGGCAATTGCTGGATGATGTCGGCCTCTCTGGGTTCGAGGACACGCCTGCCGTCCTTCTCTCATACGGCCGCAAGCGGGCGCTCGAGATTGCGACGACCCTGGCGCTCGATCCAGAAATGATGCTGCTCGACGAGCCGACCGCCGGAATGGCGCATGACGATGTCGATCGCGTGGTGCAATTGGTGCGCAAAGTTCGGCCTGGCCGGACGATCCTGATGGTCGAGCATAACCTTTCCGTCGTTGAAGGCCTATGTGATCGTATCACGGTCCTCACCCGCGGCCGCATCCTTGCAGAAGGCGATTACCGGACGGTTTCGCAAAACCCAGAAGTCGTTGCTGCCTATCTAGGAGCCGCCCATGCTTGAAGTAAAGCAACTCCATTCCTGGTATGGGGAAAGCCATATCCTTCATGGAATGGAATTCGTCGTCAATGAAGGGGAAGTGGTGACATTGCTGGGCCGGAACGGGGCTGGCAAGACGACGACCATGAAATCAATTATGGGACTGGTACCCCGGCGCGAAGGCAGCATCAAATACAAGGGCGCCGAAACTATCAACATGGCCCCCAACGAGATCGCGAAGACGGGAATTGCGATCTGCCCAGAGGAGCGGGGCATATTCTCGTCGCTCTCCGTGTACGAGAACCTTATGCTGCCGCCCGTGATCGCACCTGGGGGGCTGGATGTGAACACAATTTATAACCTATTTCCGAACCTCAAGGAGCGTGCCGGCACAGCTCAAGGCACCAAGCTCTCGGGCGGCGAGCAGCAGATGCTCGCGATCGCCCGCATTCTCCGCACCGGCGCCAAGTTCTTGTTGTTTGACGAGCCGACCGAAGGTCTCGCGCCCGTAATCGTGCAGCAAATCGGCCGCACAATAGGCGAGATCAAGCGGCTTGGGTTCACCATCATCTTGGTCGAACAGAACTTCCGCTTTGCCGCCACGGTCGCAGATCGGCATTATGTGGTTGAGCACGGCCAGGTGGTCGATATGATTCCCAATGAACAGCTCGAAGCCAATATGGATAAGCTGCACGAATATCTTGGCGTCTGATAACCGTGCCTCTGCCGCCTAACAACAACAGGAGTGACAAGCCCGTGAAAATTTCCCGCCGGAGCCTGATTGCAACAAGCGCAGCCGCTTCCGTGCTGCCGGCTTTGCGCGCCCGCGCGCAGAACCAAAACCAAACCATCAAGCTCGGCGTGCTTACCGATCTTTCCGGACCTTACAGCGATGTCGGCGGCAAAGTCTCCACCGCCTGTGCCCAGCTCGCCGCCGATGATTTCGGCGCATCCGGCAAGGGAATTAACGTTCAGGTCATCCAGGCCGATCATCAGAATAAGCCCGATGTCGGCACTTCCATAGCCCGGCAGTGGTTCGATAATCAGGGTGTGGACGTGATTCTAGACGTGCCGAACTCAGGCGTCGGACTGGCGGTGGCGGGAATCGCGAAGGAGAAAAACAAGGTTTACATCAATACCGGCTCCGCCACCTCGGATCTCACCGGTCCGAATTGCACCCCGAATACGGTACATTGGAGTTACGATACGTACATGCTGGCGAAATCAACCGGCGGGTCGATCGTGAAGAGCGGCGGGACCAGCTGGTATTTCGTGACCGCCAATTACACGTTCGGCCAGATTCTCGAGCGTCAGACGACCGAATTCATCAAAGCCGCTGGCGGCAAGGTGCTCGGCAGCAACACCTATCCCTTCCCGGGCACAACCGACTTTTCTTCACAGCTCGTCGCAGCCCAATCGAGCGGCGCTAAAGTGCTTGGGCTGGCTAGTGCGGGCGCCGATACGATCAACCAGGTGAAGCAAGCGCATGAGTTCGGCTTGCAAATGACCATCGCGGGGCTGCTCGTGTTCATCTCCGATGTGCATGCGATGAGCTTGGAAGATGCTCAAGGGCTTCGGGTGACGAGCAGCTTCTATTGGGACCTAAATGATCGCACCCGCGCCTTTTCCAAACGGCTGGAACCAAAGGCGCCTAACGTACGCGCCACTATGGTCCAAGCGGGTGTCTATGCCGGTGCGCTTCACTATCTGAAGGCCGCCACCGAAATGGGTGTCGCGCAAGCCAAAAAGGACGGCGCGGCCACGGTGGCGCAGATGAAAAAGATGCCGTTCGACGATGATTGCTTCGGCACTGGCAAGATCCGGGAAGATGGGGTCGCGCTGGTCAATGCTTATCTTTTCGAGGTGAAGAAACCGTCTGAAAGCAAAGGGCCCTGGGATTATTACAGGCAGATCGCGATGACTCCGGCCGATCAGGCATTTATGCCGCTCAACCAGACGCAATGTTCGCTCGTGAAGGCTTAGGAGAGGGGATTATGCCGGTCACGCGCCGTATGCTTTTGGGTAGTGCCGCCTCCTTCGCTGGGGCCGTTCAGGCCCGGCGCGGCCGGTCACAGCAGACGCCGGCCATTAAAGTGGGGGTGCTGAACGATCAATCGGGTGTTTACCGCGATGACACCGGCATGACCTCGGTGGCCTGCGCCCAGCAAGCGGCGGATGAGATGGGCTCAAGCCACGGGTTTCGCACGGAAATTGTCTACGCTGACCACCAAAACAAGCCCGATGTCGGGGCCAGCATCGCGCGGCAATGGTACGACCAGGGTGTCGATTTGGTTATCGACGTCCCGACCTCCTCGGTC
>JAFAHH010001105.1 GCA_019237355.1 Acetobacteraceae bacterium
CAACCGCGCCCCCTCACCGGCGAGTTTACTGGCGAGCTTGGTAAGTGCCGTCGAGGTATTCTCGATTGTCCCATAGCATCGCGCTGCCTCCCGGCTGCCCCCATTCGCAATGGCCACGGCTATGGTCGCTTTATGCACGTCCAGACCAATGAAATGAATGTGATACGCTCCTCCATGACCCGTCTCCTCTGTGCGTGAGGCTCGGCGCCGGCTCTTCCGGCGCAACCCTCGATCCAGCACACCAGTGAGACGGGTCACCCCGATTCGGGGAAACGGACATGGGGTCTAGCCGCTTGCACCCCTGCTTCGGTTAGATCAGTGCTGAGCCATGCCGCCAAACATCGCCCTCAAGCGCGAAATAGACGCGCTGCCTTGGTTCCATCAGATCGATTTTGGAAACGGCTTGCTGAGCCCGGGCCGGATCAAGGCGTCCAAAATCGCCCGCATGTCACGGCTCATCTTCGACCGCTCAATCGCCGGAAAGAGCGTGCTCGACATTGGGTGCTGGGATGGAGCGTACAGCATCGAGGCGGCGCGCCGGGGCGCGGCACGTGTGCTCGCGACTGACCACTATGTGTGGCATGGCGGCTGGGGTGATCGGCGGTGCTTTGAACTTGCCCGGGCCCACCTCGCACCGCAGATCGAGGTGATGGATATCGACGTCAGGCATATTTCCGTTGAGTCCCTTGGCCGATTCGACATGGTGCTATTTTTGGGTGTGTTTTACCACCTTCGGCACCCGTTCAAGGTCTTGGAGCAAGTCGCCGCGCTGGCTCAGGAAATGCTCGTGGTGGAGAGTCGCCTCGTTAGGCTGCTGAGCCGGAATCCACTGATGCGGTTTTATCCGGGAGCCGGGCTGGATGGGGATCCCACGAATTGGTGGGCCCCGAACCGGGCCTGCATGGCGGCGATGCTGCGCGATCTCGGGTTTGCCCGAATCAGGTTCCAGCACCCGGATTGGCGGCTCCGGCGCGGCTTGTTTCATGCCGAGCGCTTGTAATATTTAGCGCTTTCGCGTAACGTTTGGTTGTTTTACAACCCATAGTTGGTGGGAACGAAGGTGGCAATTACGGTATCGGCACGTAGCCCAAGAAGGAATTAGGACAAAAAGGTGTCTTCGCCGTTACATGCCTTTGCACGGCCGCCTTTCGATCCTGTTGCCAAACCGAGTGACGTCTACCTGAGCGCGTCGGCGCGCGATACTATCCTATGCCTAAAGGGCGTGATCGACGCCCCGGAAGGGCACGCCGCTCTGGTTGGCGAAGCCGGCGTGGGCAAAACCACTCTGCTGAAGAAGCTTGCGGCTGATCTGAAAGACGGCTTTTGCCGTATCATTTATGTGCAGCGGCCCCACGCGGGTCCATTCGGGGTCCGCTATCTGATGGACCAGCTCGCCGGGCGTGACTCCGGTAACGCCGGCGACACCGACCTCACCGCCGCCGTCAAGGCCTTGCTGGCCACAGACGGATCCAAGGCGGTCCTGATCATCGATGACGCGCATGAGTTGCATGCCAAGGCGGTTGAATACCTGGCCATCGTGGCAAAGCTACACACTTCCCGTGGACATGCAGTAAAAATTATTTTTTCCGGCCGCCCAGCATTTTGGTCGTTGTTTAGCGCTGAGTCGATCGCTTCGTTGCGCGATGGGATCACGATGCGTTTGGTCATGCCGCCGCTGAGCGAGCCTGATGCATGCGCGTATATTGCACACCGAATCCGATGTGCTGGCGGTTCCGTTCGCCGGGTCATGAGCCGGACGGCGCTCAAGCATATCGTTGCTCGGGGAGCCGGCGTTCCTGCTGAAATCGATGCTCTATGCACAACCGCCCTCACGGAGGTGGCTTACCTCCGGGGCAGGCGGCTGACCAAGCGAATTTGCCAACGAACCCTGTCAAGTCCGACTGAGCAAATACCCCAACTACGCCGCAAGCGCCAGTTCCTTGTCCTGGCGGGGGCGGCGGCTGCGGCCTGCATCGCTGTGTTCGTGCCAATAACTTATTCTCATTTCATGCCCGATGTAGTGAGGGCGATTCATGCTGTCCCGCAGACAGCAAGTTTCCTATCAGCCTCCATGCGGATTCCTACCTCGCCAAACCTTCAACATCAGAACGAAGCGTCGGCGGTCACCCCGGTATCGCCGGAACCCGAAAGGTCCGGTCAGCTTAGTTCCTTAGAAACAGAGGCCGCTACTGCGGTACCGAAGACGTTGGTTGCCGCCGCAGCAGTACCCAATTCCGAGCCGCTGGCGTTCGGCCCGGTGCCGACGCAACTCGTCGAGACGGGCGAGGAACGGGCTTCCCGAAAGAAGTTACAACCGGCTCTGGCCTCCCCGACTCACCTTGCAACCGCGTCATTGCTCGATTCCGAGCCGCTGGCGGGCAGCGCGGCGCCGGCGCCGTCGGAAACGCGCCGGGAACCTATTTCCCTCAAAACGCTGGAGCCGGCTCACGCAGCGTTGACCCAGGTTGCCGCCGCGCAACTCCCTGCTCCTGACCCTTCATTAGAAACGGCGGGTGATTCTGCTTCCCTCAAAACTGAACAGCCGGCGCCGACCCTGGTGAATGACTTGTCTGCCGCCACTCAGCCCCGTTCCGAACCGTTGGTGGCCAGTGCAGTGTCGGCGCAATCCAAAACGGCGGACGAACCGGTTTCCCTCAAAGCAGTCAAACCGGGCATGACACCCGTGGTCCAGCTTACCGCTGCCGCGCTGCCGCAGCCCAATCCTCCCCAGACCGAGCCGCCGCGCGCGGATGCGGCTCAGCATACAACGGAACCGAATTCCATCGCGCCCGGTACACGGAATGGCCTGCTCGCACGTGGCAGTGAGTTGCTGGCGCTGGGCGATCTTTCGGGTGCCCGGCATTTCTATCAGCTCGCCGCCGCCGAGGGGAGCGCAGAGGCCGCCGCAGCCGTAGGTCGCACCTACGACCCATTATTCCTCGCGCAAGCCGGCGCTCGCGGCGTGCAGGCCGATCTCGCGAAGGCGATCGAGTGGTACAGCCGCGCCACAGCAGCGGGTGACGCGCAGGCAGAAAAGCGGCTGCAAGAATTGCAGCATCCCGTTAGCAACTAAGCCCAACAGAGACTTTTGTCATGAAACTCGGAGTGCCTATGCCGTTCGCCATAGGGGCATTGCTCGCCCTGTTGTTAGTGTCCTCAGCACTGGCACGGCAGGCGGATCCACCCCCGGGTACCCCTGATGTAAGGGGCGTTGTGGAGCTCGAGGCGAGCAGCCCCGGGGATATCTCCGTCCGGCTCGCGGAAGATATCGCGAGCGTGGTCGATGACGGCCTGACACGCCGCGTGCTGCCGGTCGTGGGAAAAGGCGGTTTGCAGACCTTGGCCGACCTGGTGGGCCTGCGCGGCATCGACCTCGCCATCGTCCAGACCGATGTGCTCGAATATGCCGCCCAGCAAAGACTGCTTCCAGATCTCGACCGCATTACTTATGTAACCAAGCTCCCGGAACAAGACTTCCACTTGCTCGCCCGCTCCGAGATCAAGAG
>JAFAHH010001114.1 GCA_019237355.1 Acetobacteraceae bacterium
GACGGCGGCGAGCCCGGTTCCGACCATGAAGCTGATAACAATTGCGTAGGCCTGCTCGGCTCTTGGTGCGAATAGGAGGACTGCGATCGCGCTGAAGACCATGGCTGAAGCGCCGTTCGGCCATTGGGTCACGATCCAGAACAGCTCGACGGCGCCGATCGCGACAAAGGCGCGGCCTGCGTTGACGAGAGCAGGTAGCCAATCGGGCACGTGCAGCCGGGCGCCACGAAGCGGAGGGCGGGGACCAGCAGGATGCGCAGTAAGCAGCGCCAGGGCATCGAGGGCACGCGAAATGCCGGCCAAAAACTTCGCCGTCTGGTCCACAACCACCTGCAGCGATGGCGTGCCGGCGCGCATGACCGTCAATTTCCGCACCGCGGCCTCGCAGCTTCGGCGCAGGCGGATCGGGTCCTCCATCCAATAGGTAGGCTCGGCCCGCTGTGGCGCGGAGCGAAGCTCGACGGGCAGGTTCTCAAGGACTGCTTCTGCCTCGAGCCGAGCCTCGTCGCCGGGCCGGCGCGCCCGTCTTTCAACCGCGCGCCACCCAGCCACGGCTGCGAACAAACCTTCGACAGCGGAGCTTAGTATCGGCGAATGATAGCGGATCGTGGAGGACTCCCCGATCGCCGTGTCGATCATGGGATCAAGCGTAATGACCTGGCGAACGAATTCGCGCCGAAGAGGCTGGGTGTCCGGCAGCGCGGGTCCGGCCAACTTCAACATCTCGACAAATCGTCGCGCAATCTCCGCCGATAGCGCGGCAAACAAGGCGGCTAGCTGGCGCCGGGCGCGGCCGAAATCGGTCCCCACGAGAACAATGCCGGCGCACACGATACCGGTGCAGATTTCGGTCGCTCGGCTGACTGCGAGCATGAACACCTGCCCATTCGTGCCACCGGTCGCACCGAGGGTGTCGCTTGCCACTATCGCCGCCGTGAAACCGGCGAGCGCGGCCGCATAGGATGCAAAGTTACGCAGCAGCGTGGCGGCGAAGGCGCATGCCGCGCACCAGAGCGCCAGACCCACGAGGAAGGGAGCGCGTTCTTGCGGAAAACAGGCGCTCAGCACCACGATCACGATGGCGCCCACGAGCGTGCCGATCATGCGGAACCAGCCCTTGCGCAGCGAGGCGCCAAGAGCTGGCTGACACATAAGCGCGGCGGTGGTACCTGCCCAAGAGGGATTCTCGAGCTGTAGCCAGAACGCGACGTAGAGGGCGAGGCAGACCGAGACCCAGAGCCGCAATCCGAACAGCAGCGGCGGGCCCGAGGACCGGACTGCATTAGTCAGCGACCGAAGATCCGGCCATTCAATCCGGCTGCGTGCGTCCCAAATCCGCCGCCCGACCTCGCCCGACCCAGGCGGCGATCGTCCCGACGTGGGAAATTCTACCCCGCTCATCGGCTCCAGGCACCTGCGCCCCTCCACCGTGCAGTCTAGATGCGGTAACGGGCCGGCCGCCAGACTAGGCGGTTCGGGTGGCCGTCCCTCAGAATGATCGTGTCTCAACCGCGGAGTCAGGCCAAGCCTGCTCCAAGCATCATCGAGGGACGAGCATGGACTATCATGCCGGAATTGACGCGTCGCTGGAAAGCTCTTGCATCTGCGTGGTGAATGGCGATCGATGATCCGGGGCGGTTCCGAAGCTCACGTATGGTGGCCGCGCATTTCGGGCTGACGCCAAGAAAGTATCAATCGGGAGAAACCGATGTGACTGGGAGGATCTCGAAGATTGGCGACGGTACGGTGCGGACCATGCTTTATGAAGCGGCGCATGTGATCCTGACCCGGCCAGTTAGCGGCTCGAGGCTGAAGAGCTGGGGCATGAGGCTCGCCCAGCGCGCCGGCATGAACGTCCCGTGGCCGATGGACATCATCAGGCTCAACGCCCCAGCATTGGTCGACAAGTTTCTGGTCAAACGTTTCTATGTCGGGGCTGTCGCGGGAAGGGCCTTGAACCGGTCATATGAGCCTCCAGCAGATCGAAATTCTCTTTCCACCGCGAGCCCATGATACCTTCGCAACATTCCGAAGGGTCTAGAGCGCGATGGCTTGAGGCGGACTCGGGTTCCCAATTCGCGAGCGAATTGGGGTCCGGATCGTCGGAAAGCCTGAATCGCGCTCTTCGTAAAGCAACGAAAGAAAGCCAGGGGCTTTGCCCCTGGACCCCAGCAAAGGCACAGCCTTTGCAATCCAATCACTTAGTGGATGGGGTCTGGGGCCTTTCGGCCCCGCCATGCGAACAGCATGCTCGTCACGCGAGGAGCGTGCTCTTCGCACGACGCAT
>JAFAHH010000040.1 GCA_019237355.1 Acetobacteraceae bacterium
CGCATGGTCATGGCCGATACCGCGGCGCAGTGCGGCCATGAGGTGGACCGACGGCTCGGTGTCGAGGCTTGCAACCATCCCACACCATTGCCCAGGGATCAGCGGAATCGTTGCCTCGCCGACGCAGAGATGATTGTCCATCGAGTCCAAGCCGCGCTCGGCTTCGACCGGAAGATCGAAACTCCTGTACCAATCACGCTTGGCCACGATATCTTCACCGGTCGTGCGAATGGTCAGCGAAAAGAACCGCGAATCCGTGACCGTGAGAGTTTCGCCGTTTGCCCGAATCTCGGGTTCAAAGCCACCGACAGATGTCGTCCCATGGTGGTCGCGATCGTTAGCAAGCAGGATGATCCGCAAGGATAATTTATCATCCAGCGGATCAGCCCTCGGCCGCAGGAGCCACGCGGCATAGGTCGTATGGGCGCCGGGCTCCATCCAAATCCGCGCTTCTATGTGACGATCGCCGACTTCGTAGGTCCACACGGGAACGGAGTAGTCGAGATGAAAGCTTCCAATCCGGACATGACCGGCCGGAGCGATGTCGCCGCTCTTCCATCGGTTCGTGAACAGCGGCCAAGAACGAGAGCCCTCGATCAGGGTGGCATCGGCCTTGGCAAGTATCAGTCGACGGCCAAGTGGCGATGCAACCGGCGCGATCAACAATCCATGATAGCGGCGAGTCAAGGTGCCGGCAATGGTGCCACTGGCGTAACCGCCTAGCCCGTTGGCGATCCACCATTCGCGTCGCTCTGCTTGGGTGACATCGCCGCAGATCGCGCGCGTGAATCTGATCGGACATGGAGCCAAAACGGATGATCGAGGGATCGAATCCGACAATGCGCTCTCTTGCACGGGTGAGTCCTGCGGTCCAGGGGCGCCGCTTTTCGATTTGGGTTCGTTCACGTTTGGGGCCTAACGCGGACTCAAAGAGAAGGCGCCGCGCAGCGATTCCATCTTTGCGTCGGCGGCAATGTAGAGGAAACCACCAGCCAGCCCGAGATTCTTGAGGAAAGGCCAAAAGTTGTTATTCCACATCTCGCCGTTGAAGGGAAAATCCCAGAAATTGTGGAACAGCACCGCTGTCGCGATTACGTAGAATATGAACAGTAAGGCCGCTTGACGCCGATAAAAGCCAAACAGGATGCAAAGAGGACCGACAGCCTCGAGAATGCCGCCGAGCACCAACAACAGCGTCGCGGTCGCCGGGGGTAGCGGTATCCACCCGTGGGCGGCTTGCGCCATCGCCGATTGGTAGTCGAATATCTTGCTGAGGCAACTGAAAGGAAATAACAGGACCAGACAAAGCCGGGCGATAACCGCAAGGTATCGATCCTTTTCTGTCGTGGTCTGTTCGGTTGCGAGAACCAAATTTTGCGGCTGAGATCTCATCTTTCTATTCCTCGATCAGACGTATCGCGTGACCGTTCGGATCGCGAACCATCAGTGCTTTCTTGAAACCCAGTTCAGTCTGCGTTTCCTGGGGGATTGACACGATGTCCGGCGTAATGAATTCTGCGCCTGCCTTGCGCAATCGATCGGCGACCGCCTGGATGTCTTTGGTAACCAATGTCGTCTGCCAGTGCCAGAGATCATTGGCTTTGGTATCGACGGGCATCGGCCGGCCAGCGGGGGGCGTCTTGTAGTCGAGGAACTCGATGTGTGGCGGCTGCGAGATCGGCATTACATCGCCAATAGGCCAATGATGGGGAAGATGAGCCCCCACGGGCGGTCGAGGAACAAATTCCCGGTCATTCGCGCACGCGCGATAAAGGCTGCAATAATGGCGATCCCCAGTATCACCAGCACCGCCCCGGCGAGCCAGGAGATGCGCCGCCACGCCCAGTCGCGCAGTGCACCATCCGATTTCATTGTCAGCCAGCCGGCGCCGAGCAAGGCGTAGCCGAGCACCAGGCCGATCCCGGTCAGCACCGGCAACGGCCGCAGCCATCCGAAGGGGCCCCCGGCATATTGGTTGTTCACCACCGGGATGCCGCGGATCATTGCTCCGACCGCCGCCCCTTGGACGAACGCAGCAAAAGTCGAGCCGAGGAAAAAACCCCGGTCCCACAGCGCACGCCCGCCGACACCGTAACGGAATTCGAAAGCAACGCCACGGAAAATTAGCCCGAACAACAGCAGCAGCACCGGTATGTAGAAGGCCGGCAGAAACACGGCATAGACTGTGGGGAAGGCTGCAAAGAGCGAGGCGCCGATTATCACGAGCCAAGTCTCGTTGCCGTCCCAGAATGGCGAGATCGCTGCAATCATCTCATCCCGCAGCGCCGGGTCACGGGTCGTGCCGAACAGGATGCCTACGCCGAGATCGAAGCCGTCGAGGATCACGTACACGAGGATCGACAAGGCGATCACCCCCGCCCAGAACAGCGCCAAGCCAGAAGGCTCAATTGCGCTCATTCCCCGGCTCCCCCCAATGCGGTCGCCCGTGCCGGTCCCGGCAGAGCGCTCCTCACCTCGGCCGCCGGTCCATCGCGCAAAACCCGATAGATGTAGTAGAAGCCGCAAGAATAGATCACCGCATAGACCGCGATATAGGCGATCAGCGAGAACAGCACATCACCGCCGGTCAGCGACGGTGTGACCGCATCCTTGGTGCGCAACAGGCCGTACACCACCCAGGGCTGCCGGCCGACCTCGGCGGTGAACCAGCCGGCGAGCACAGCGACGAAACCCGCTGGGAAGGACACGAATGCTGCCCACAGAAAC
>JAFAHH010000426.1 GCA_019237355.1 Acetobacteraceae bacterium
ACGCTCAACGGTGCGCGCGAACGCGCGTAAGGAACTGGCCGTGTCGGCCAGGTCGCGCGCCGTGGCCTCAAGGTTACCCCGGAACGGGGCGCGCTGCCCGGCCAACGTATTGAGCGAAACCAGGAGCACCTCCGCCTCATGCGCCACCCGGTCAGCAGCAGCCAGCGTGCGAGCGAGTTCGCCGCCGCGCGCCTGGAGTTGGCCACGTGCGTCGAGGGCCAGGTCATGAAACTGGCGCAGCGTCGCGGAAGCATCTGTCTGCAGATGCTGGACCGCCTCCTCCGCCGTCTTCAGCGCCTGCGTCGCAGCGTCGGCGGTGCGGTCCGCCCGTTCGGTCAGCGGGTCCAGCGCGGCGTCCACGTGCCCCGCCAGCCTCTCTACGCCCGCAAGGGTACGCAGGGCGGTTGCGGCAAGCTCGTTTAGAGGCAATTGTGTGATCTTGTTTCGCAACTGTTCGAGGTCGGAAGGCAGCGAAGGTATTTCCGGAATCCCAGGAATCGCTCCAACCAAGCGTGCCGGCGTACCCGGAACAAAATCGAGGTCCACGCGCATCTGCCCAGTAACGAAGCTTTGCAACGCAAGCTGCGCGCGTAGGCCGTCATCGATCATGGACTTGTATGCTGCTGGAGTGTCCTGGAGCCTCTGCCCCTCCCAAATCGCCTGGTCGGGGTCCAACTCTAGGACGGTCGGGATAAGCGCCGTCATGTTGCTGGGCGAGAACCGGAGCGCGACACTCTGCACTGAGCCGACGTGGACACCGCGGAAAGTGACCGGCGCGCCGACCTCGAGCCCCGCGACCGACCCCTCGAAAAACACAACGACACGGGAAGTACGAGCGAACAGGCGGGAACCGCCGAAAAGCAGGATGGCGGCAACGGAGAGCGCCAGCGCCCCCAAGATGAAACCGCCAACGACGGCGGGTTTAGCGGCGGCCATCGCGGCTCTCCTTCGCCTGTATGCTTTCCGGCTCAGCCCGTTCCATAAAAGCGCGCACCGCCGGGTGTTGGCAGCGATCGCGGAGTGCCCGCGGTGAGCCGTGAGCAATTGCTGTTTTGGTCTCGGCATCGAGGAAAACGCCATCATCGCAGATGGCGAACAGGCTCGCCAGTTCATGGCTGACGATGACCACGGTCGCATTCAGGCCGTTACGCAACTCCAAGATGAGGTCATCGAGTTGTTTCGACGTGATTGGGTCGAGGCCCGCGGAGGGTTCATCGAAAAACAGCACGCTAGGATCGAGGGCGAGGGCGCGGGCAAGGCCTGCTCGCTTTTTCATTCCGCCCGAGAGTTCAGAGGGCATCTTTTGGGCTGCCGCACGGAGGCCGACCAATGCGAGTTTCAGGTCCACCAAGGCATTGATTGCGGCGGCGTTGAGGTGGGTGAACATCTGCAGCGGCAGGGCCACATTTTCGGTCAGCGTCATCGAGCTCCAGAGCGCGGCACTCTGGAATAGCACGCCAAAGTGCCGGCCGATCTCGGCGCGGGCTGCCTCGGTTGCCGCCCAATAATCTTGCCCGTCCACCAGCACGGTGCCGGCTGCCGGGCGGAGCAGGCCAATCATCGCCTTCAGCACCGTGCTCTTGCCGCAACCGCTACGGCCCATGATGGCGAAGATCGAGCCGCGGCGGACCGAGAAGCTAAGATCGCGCTGGACTACCTTGGTGCCGAAGGCAAGCGTCAGCTGCTGCACGCATATCGGGTGTTGCTCGGGCTGCTGCTGCAAATCCATCTCAGATCCCGAGCGCGTTGCTACAGACCGCGAATACCGCATCGATGGCAATGACACCAATGATGCCGGCCACGACGGCACTCGTCGCGGCGTTACCGACATCCGCCGCACTGCGTCCTGCCTTGAGGCCAATCCGGCAACCCGCCAGCGCAACAAGCGCCCCGAAGGCCACGCTCTTGGTAAGCCCGATCGCAAATTCTTTGCCTGCGATCGCCGACCGCATCTCGTTGATGTAGGCGATAGGGCTGAGGTCGAGGGTCGCCAGCCCAACGACGAGACCGCCGGCCAGGCCGACGGCGCAGGCATAAAGGTAAAGCAGCGGCATCATCGCGATCAGTGCTAGGATACGGGGCAAAATCAGAAAATCGTAGATGGGGATGCCGAGGACCTGCAGGGCGTCGAGCTCCTCATTGCCCTGCATGGTCGCGATCTGCGCCGCGTACGCGCCGCCGGTGCGGCCGGCCATCACGATGGCGGTAATCACCGCCGCCATCTCCCGGACCACGGCGATGCCGACCAGGTCAGCGACAAAGATTCCGGCGCCGAAGCGGCGCAGCTCCACGGCGCCGACAAAGGCCAGGATAGCGCCTACCAGGCCATTAACGATGGCAACGATACCGAGCGCCCCCGCCCCGGCTTCGCGCATCAATTCCAGCACGTCGGTGGCACGGGTTCGGGTCCGGCCTAATAGGGCTGGGCCGCCGCGCAGCGCCGTCTCGCCGACCAGGGCGGCAATTTCCACCGCCTCGAGCCAGGCACCCGATGCCGCTTGCCCAACCCGCACAAGGAGAGGAGCCCGAGGTGACTTGGCTGGGGCCGCCTGCGGTTCGTTCGCCGAGCGGGCGACGGTCAGAAGACGTTGCACCGGCTCGGGAAGGCCGGACAGATCGAGGGAAATCTTCGGCTCCAGCCGCGCGGCGGCGTCACGCAATTCTTCCACGAACACAACTAGCGCGCTGTCCCAGCGGCCGACGCTGCTCGCATCAAAGCGCAGCCGCGCGGCCCCATCCGCCTCGGCCAGTACCCGGCGAATGGTGGCATCATCGCGCAGGCCAGTTTCGCTAGCGATCCAATCGCCGCTCAGCCTAAGCTCGGATGCTTGCATCCCTCGTTCGAGCAGCCAGCCAGGGGGCGCAGCTTGCAAGACGCCCATTGGATCCCGCACCTTCGAATGCCATAAATGCGAGTGTCACACGACCTGAGAGCCGGTGTCGACTCGCGGGGTTGACCCAAACTAATGCACAACCAAGGAGGCTGGCTGGATGTCAGTTCCAGCACGGAGTCAGGCACATGCCAACGCGCGTTACTCTCGTTCTAACCTGCCCCTCTTACGTCTCAGGCCAAGGGTGAAGTTAAGTTTGCAATTACGTCTGGATGATGGTCGAGCCGGCAAGGGAACTGTTTGGGGTTGCGCAGGGCTGGGGGGCGCTGAGACACGGCTGATCAGGCTCAGTGAGGGACCGATGCAGCGGTCAATGGACTGAGGCGCCTACCGGCGTGAACCTCAGGCCGGCCGGCCGGCCGCGCAGGGACATTGTGAGTAAGGCGGAAGCCAGCATGGCGGCAGACATAAAAAGGAAGGACGCTCCAGTTCCGCCGGTCGCGCCGTTTAGCCAGCCAACGACATATGAGCCGACGAATGATCCGAGGGCACCGCAGCTATTGATCAGGGCCATCGCTCCGCCCGCCACGTTCCGCGGAAGTATCTCGGCGATGAAGGCAAAGAATGGCCCGTACGGTGCATACATCGCACCACCCGCGATCACGAGCAGGAAAAAGCTAAGCCAAAAACTCGAGGCGCCGATGAGATAGGAGCCGTAAAGGGCAAAGGCGCCGATCAGGAGGAACGGCCAGATTAGCGCCTTCCGCCGATTCAGGCGATCGGATGCGAACGAGCAGCCGATCATCAGCAGCACCGCGAGCAGGTATGGAGCGGCCGATAGCCAACCGAGCGTGACCAGCCCGATCGTGCTTCCCGCTTTAAGCATGGAGGGCAGCCACAGGATGAACCCGTAAATGCCGACGCTCCAGCAGAAATACTGGATCGCGAGCAGAATCACCGCGGGAGTCCGAAATGCCTCGGCGTAATTCTTCACCGGCGGCAGTGCCCGTTGCTCCTCTTCAAGCTTGTTCTCAACTTCAATGCGTTCGGCAGGATCAAGCCATTTGGCTTGTGCGGGGCGGTCTTCGACCAAGTTCCACCAACAGAATGCCCAGATGACGGGCGGCAGCCCCTCGATAATGAACATGCCGCGCCAGCCGAATGACTGGGCCAGGTACCCCGACAAGATGGACATCCACAGAACCGTCACGGGATTGCCGAGGATGAGGAAGGTGTTGGCGCGAGACCGCTCTGACTTCGTGAACCAATGGCTCAAGAAAATCAGCATGCCAGGCAATACGACACTCTCCATCACGCCGAGCAAAAAGCGATCGATATAGAGGAGAGTAATGTTGGTGATGATGCCCGTGGCGGATGCAAGCACCCCCCATAAGAGGAGGCTCCAGAATATCAAAACCTTGGCGCTGCGCCTTTCCGCATATGCGGCGGCCGGGATCTGGAAGAAAAAATAGCCGAGGAAAAACAACGCCCCGAGGAGGGAAGACGCGCCTTCGGTTATGTGCAGATCAGCCGCCATTCCAGCGGCGGCGCCGAAGCTGTAATTGGCGCGATCCAGGTAAGCGAGGCTGTAAGTGATGAAGGCGATGGGAATTAGCCTCGCCCACCGATTTCCGTAAGCCCGGCGGTCACTTTGCATTGTCGCGCTCCCTGGGAAGCTTCGCAGCCCGAATGCTAAACCCCCTATACCGGTTTCGCACAGGGCGTTAGAGGTGGATCGTCCAGGTAGCCCGATTTGCAGGAACTACAGGTGAGTTGGTTGCGAGGTAGAAATCTGCTGAAGAATTGCTACGCTGAGCTGCAGGTCACCTCGAATTACTCTTTTCTCCGCGGCGGCTCGCATATCGAGGAATTGTTTGCGCAAGCCAAGACTTTGGGCTTATCAGCCCTCGGGATTACGGACCGAAACACCCTGGCGGGCATTTCGCGAGCGCATCAGCGCGCGGCAGAGGTTGGGGTACGGCTCGTCGTCGGCTGCCGCCTCGATTTGCGCGAAGGCGTTTCGGTGCTGGTCTATCCTGAAGACCGGCCCGCTTACTCGCGCCTTTGCCGGCTGCTTACCGTTGGCAAAGCGCGAGCAGGCAAGGGGACGTGCGATCTCGGCTGGGAAGATCTCGCGGCCCAGGGCGAAAACCTGGTGGCGATTTTGCTCGCG
>JAFAHH010000891.1 GCA_019237355.1 Acetobacteraceae bacterium
AGGTGCCGCCCGCGGCGTAGATCAAGGCAATCCAAAACAGGTAGCCGGGGATGGTGACCCCGAAAATCGGGGCTGATCCGGAGAGCTGCCACAAGATGGCTGCGAAACTGAATAAGCTAACCAAATTGGTTAATAGGCTCAGCCCGAGACTGAGCGTGTTGGTCACAAAATCCCGAATGTCTTCGGCAATGCGTTGGTCCGGGTTATCGGTACCCAGGCCGCCGCGCGATGCGGTAAGGCTGATGCGATAGTAAGCCCGGTCACTCATCCAGTCGTCGACCAAATTCTTGGTCATCCAACGGCGCCACCGGATCTGCAGCCATTGTGTTAAATAGGTCCGGTAGACCGCGACCAGTATGTATACCGCGGCAACCTCGGAAAACCCCGGCATGAACCCGATATCGGTGTGCTGGTAGAATAGCAGAAGCCGAATGAAGGCGTCCCAATCCTTCGCCTGCAGGGCATTGAAGAATTCGCGGTTCCAAAAATTCAGCACGACCTGCATGCCCACCAGGCCGAGATTCATTGCGATGATGACCAGCAGCAGTCCTCTTGCCGACCATTTTTCCTCGGATACGAAATAAGGGCGCGAAAGGCGCCAGACGTCTTTGAGAAACGAGCCAAGATTTCGCATGATTACTTTCCGGGCGGCTGTTGCAGTGCATTACTAATTGCTGATAGCCAGGTGCGGAGGCGCCGGTGATTAACGCCGAAATCGTAACGGCCGTAAACGCTCTCGGAGTAGAGAATAAGCGTGCTTGCCCCTGCACCGGCCGGCTCTGGCCGGGCGGTAATCATATCCGGGAAGTTGAACAGCGCGCTTCGCTGCACCCACGACAACTGCGGTGGCGTCTCCTCCAGCGCCGCCGTCCGGGGTTGCCGGCCGGCAACATCGCGTACAATGGCGTGCAATCTTTCGGTGGCGACTGGGTAAACCGGAGTTACGATATCCGGCGGAGGCGAAAAACTCGCAGGCCCGGCGAGCGCGTTGTTCGGCGCAGACGGGCGCCGAAGCTGGGACAGGTCGGGCCGCGGCGGCAGGCGAGCTGCTCCGGCGGTTGCGCAGCCCGGGAGCACGAACCCAAGAAGCCATCCCAATGGGCTCATGCGCGCCTCGGAGCAGACCGAGGCTGGTCACCCTCCGTTAGCATGCGACAGGGGCTTGTTTGCCGGCAGCGAGACCCAGCTCGGGTCGCACGACCAGGAGAGACCGATCTGGCATTCGCATGGAAACCCTTTTGCACGGCCTGGAAATGGACCCGAAGAGGCAAGCCTGCAAGTTACCGAAGGGTAAAGGCGCAAAATACGTTGCCGGGCCACGCCGCAGCAGAACCACCAATCAACCGAGGTACAAGTATACTTTCCCGTCGGACCGGCGCACGTGCGTCACCTGTTCTTGGAAGCAGGAGCCCAACGCTTCGCACTTGCGACGTACAGAGCGCGACGCCATTGCTCAAACATCCACCTCCTCCACCGTGCGCGCACGCTCCTGGATGAATTGGAATCGCAACTCGGGCTTGCGTCCCATCAGGCTCTCAACAAGCTGATTCGTCTGCGCACGTTCCTCGGGCGGGGCGACGACTTTCAGTAATGTGCGGCGCGCCGGGTCCATTGTGGTGTCGCGCAGTATCGCGGGCGGCATTTCGCCCAGTCCCTTGAATCGGCTTACCTCTATCTTCGCCCCGGGCTTGAAACTCTGCTTCATCTGTCGCTCGCGATCGGCATCGTCCATCGCGTAGACCGTCTTGGCGCCCTGGGTGAGCCGGTAGAGCGGAGGTTGCGCAAGATACAAATGACCATGCCGCACCAGCTCTGGTAGCTCGCGATAGAAGAACGTCATTAGCAATGAAGCAATATGAGCCCCATCCACGTCCGCATCCGTCATAATGATCACCCGTCCATAGCGCAGCTTGCTTCGGTCGAAGCGCTCGCCCACCCCGCAGCCAAGGGCCTCGATCAAATCCTTTAGTTCCTGGTTCTGGCGCAACTTGTCGGCCGAAGCGCTCGCGACATTCAAGATTTTACCCCGCAGCGGCAGCACGGCTTGAGTCTCGCGCGACCGCGCTTGCTTGGCTGATCCCCCAGCACTGTCGCCCTCGACCAGGAAAATTTCGGTCTCGGCAGCGTTCTCGCGCGTGCAGTCGGCGAGCTTACCAGGCAGGCGCAGGCGCCTTGTGGCGGACTTGCGGGGGGTATCCCGAGCTTCGCGGCGCCGCAGCCTTTCTTCTGCCCTTTCAATAACGTACGCCAGCAAATTATCGGCCTGTGCCGGGTCACCGCCAAGCCAGTGATCGAACCGGTCACGCAACGCGGATTCCACCAGGCGGGAAGCTTCGGATGAAGTGAGTTTCTCCTTGGTTTGCCCCTGGAAATGCGGGTCGCGCATGAACAGTGAGAGCTTGCCGGCGAGCGAGGCCTGCACATCCTCAGCGGTGATGATTGCTGCCCGCCGATTGCCGCGGTGCTCGCCCCAGGCACGCAACCCTTTCAGCAGCGCCGCCCGGAATCCAGTTTCATGGGTGCCTCCCAGCGGCGTTGGCACTGTATTGCAGTACGAATGGAGGAAGCCTTCCCCCCCTTCGAGCCAAGCCACCGCCCACTCGACCCGGCCAGCACCGCCTGTGAGATCACCCTCCCCAGCCCAGGGCTCCTTTAGAACCAACGCAGAGTCGCCGAGCTCGGCTTGCAGGCTATCCCGCAGCCCCCCCGGGAAATGCAGCACCGCTTCGGCTGGCGTGTCCGGGTGGCCCTTAAGCAGGGCCGGATCGCAGGCCCACCGGATTTGGACGCCTCTGTAGAGGTACGCCTTAGACCGGCACAGGCGATACAACCGGGCCGGGTTGAAGCGGAGTTCGCCGAAAATCTCAGGATCGGGCTTGAAGCGGATGAACGTGCCGCGCCGGTTCTGAACGGCACCCCCATTCCGAAGCTTGGCCTTCGGCTTGCCGCGTTCATAGCGCTGCTTCCAGAGCACCCGCTCGCGAGCCACCTCTACTTCGAGGAACTCCGAGAGGGCATTCACAACCGAGCTGCCAACGCCGTGCAGCCCACCCGATGTTGCGTAAACCTTGCCGCCGAACTTGCCTCCTGAATGTAACGTAGTAAGGATCACCTCGAGGGCGCTGAGATTTTTGAACTTTGGATGCGGATCGACCGGGATACCCCGGCCATTATCCCGGACGCTGAGCACGTTGCCCGGCTCAAGAGTGACCTCGATGAAGCTGGCGTGCCCGGCCACCGCCTCGTCCATCGCGTTATCGAGGATTTCCGCGGCGAGATGATGCAAGGCGGCATCATCAGTCCCGCCGATATACATGCCCGGCCGCCGCCGGACTGGCTCAAGCCCCTCGAGAACCTCGATGTCTTTGGCCGAGTAGGCCGCCTCATCCCGCCCGGCCCGGGCCGGGCTGAACAAATCCGGCATGCTTCTTTCCCGTGTGTCTCCCGTAGCTTATACCCGAGTCGCGGGCGATTTGGGTAATCCGCTCCTGGGATAAGATCCCGCATCTGGGTGCCCAGCCTGAGCTGGGCTCCCCGCAATCACCCTTCCCGGAAGCCTTTCTCGGCCCTGATCAGCGATTCTAAGCGAGCGGTCTCTTGCCAGCCTTATGTCGCGACCAGAGCGCGATCGGTCGAGGCGAAATCGTTGGAAAGCGTGAAGCGCGCTCTCAGGCAGGGAGCTTTTACCGAGCTTCCTGAAGATGAGCTTCCAGGAACCAGAGCGACTTATCCAGCGCCCGTGAAACCTGAGTGAAGATATCGGCCGTATCAGCGTCACCAGCTTCGTCGGCCTCCTGAATGCTCTTGCGGACTGCGTTCGCGAATAATCCGTAATGGTCGGTCAGCGCGCGGAGGTGATCGGTCACGGCGTAGATGTCGGTCGGATAAGGCGGCAAGGAGGTGGCGCTGGCCACAGCCTGTACGGTACCGAGGGCCGTGCCTCCTAGCTGAACGACCCGCTCAGCCATGGTGTCAACATGCTCATCGATGTCCTTACGGAAGTCATCCAACATCTCGTGCACGGCGATGAAGGTAGGTCCCTTGAGGTTCCAATGCGCCTGCTTCGTCAGCAGGGCAAGGTCGATAGCGTCCGCCAGGCGAGCATTGAGCAGCTCCATCGCTACCTTTTTGGCATTCGATTGCAAATCGTTCTTGGTCTCATGCATGCGCATCCGACTTTGTCCTTTCAGTTCAGTTTCACCCTAATTCCCCATGCAACGTAGTCACGCTGGCCTGCGGCGGTCAGCGCGATTTGCTTGAAGCTGACGGTGCAGAACGCCCGATCGTCCCCGAGGTTTATAAAATCGGTCCGGGCCGCGGTGATAAATGGGGCGGGGTAATACGGCTGGCGCCGGGGAAGGATCGCAGGGCGTGGGTCTGGATAAACTCGCGGACCAGGGGGTAGATCTCGGTCGCCCATCGGCGGCCGTTGAACACTCCGTAGTGGCCAACGCCGGTCTGCAAATGATGCCGTTTCAGTAGTGGTGAGAGGCGCCTGCAAAGATCTTGCGCCGCAAGGGTCTGGCCGATCGAGCAAATATCGTCCATCTCACCTTCCACCGTAAACAGCGCGCTACGCCGGATTGCGGAGAGATTCACGCGTCGGCCCCGCCATTCCATTCGGCCAAGCGGCAGATCATGGTTCTGGAAAACACGCTCGACTGTCTCGAGATAGAACTCGGCCGGGAGGTCCATAACGGCGCGATATTCGTTGTAGAAGCGGCGATGGGCCGCCGCGCTCTCGCGGTCGCCTCGCACCAGATTGTGGAATTGCTGTAGATGCGCCCCGACATGCCGTTCGGCGTTCATCGATGTGAATGCCGCGAGCTGCATGAAGCCGGGATAGACGCGGCGGAACGCGCCTGGATAGCGCCAGGGCACGGTGCCGATGAGACGGCGTTCGAACCACTCTATCGGGTGCTGTTTGGCGAGATTGTTCACGCGGGTCGGGTTGATTCGCGTATCGATCGGGCCGGCCATCAAGGTCATGCTGAGCGGCTGATTGGCATTTCCATGTTCGGCCATTAGCGCCACAGCGGTAAGCGCGGCAACGGCCGGTTGGCAAACCGCTATGAGATGCGCGCCCGGCCCCAGCCTATTCAGAAAATCCGTTACACAATCGACAAACTCGTCGAAGCCGAAGCGCCCAGCGGCCAGCGGGACGTCACGCGCATTTCTCCAGTCGGTGATGTAAACGTCATGATCCGCCAGCAACACCTGCACGGTGTGGCGCAGCAGCGTGGCGAAATGACCCGACATGGGCGCGACGATCAGCACCCGCGGCTGGGCGATGAGAACCCCCTTGGCGAAGTGCAGCAAGGAGCTGAACGGGCCCTCAGCGACAATCTCCTCCTGCACCGGCACCAGATGATTGCCAACCTTTACGGCGTTGATTCCGAAATCCGGCCGTTCATGGGTCGTACCCGCATTCGCTGTCAGATCCAGTAAGGCCTCAAGTATATTCCCCTGCTGCGCTGGATTGAGCTTTCGCCAATGATCTTGAATCCACGACAGTCCCACGCTCGCCGCTTGCCGAAACGGCTCCAGCAGGTCGAGGTTCGCTTGATAGGCATGGTAAATCATTGCGGTCGCGCGGCCTTATGTGTCGCCATCCGCCATCGTGCTGATCCTGAAGTGAGTAGAACCATGTTGCAGCGCGATATGGATTTGCCGTAAAATTGGCGGGCATGGGTCCGCCCTGCGCTCGACGCGGCGGATCTGAACGCCGTCAAAGGACGGATCTCCAGAGGGCAGCCGCTATGGCCGAAACCACGCTTATTATCAGCAGCAAGAACTATTCTTCTTGGTCGTTGCGAGGATGGCTCCTCGTCCGGATGTCGGGCCTTCCTTTCAAGGAGCAGCTCATCTCGTCCGATGATCCCGCGGCACGCGAGGAGCTGCTTTTGCGTTCCTCCTCGATTTTGGTTCCTTGTCTGATCCATGAGGGCGTGTCCGTTTGGGACACGCTGGCGATCGCCGAGTACTTGAACGAATTGCGGCCGGAGGCCCGCATGTATCCCGAGGAGCGGACCGCCCGTGCTCGCTGCCGCTCCATTTCCGGCGAGATGCATTCGGGCTTCTCCGCTCTTCGCTCTTCGTTGCCGATGAATCTGCGTGTTCACCGCGAGGGCTTTCCGGTATGGTCGAGCGCGCAGACGGATATCGATCGCGTCATGACGATCTGGCGCGAATGCTTCAATACGTGGGGTGGGCCGTTCCTCTTCGGCGAGCGATTCACGGTAGCCGATGCGATGTATGCGCCCGTCTGCACGCGCTTTAACACTTACGACGTGAAGTTGGACGATGCCTCTGCCGCTTACAGTGCGCGCATCCTCGCGCTGCCGGACATGGTGGAATGGACCGCGGCGGCTCTGCTTGAGGAAGAAAAAGTGGCCGAACTGGAAGTGGAGTTCTAAGAGCAAGTTCGGTGTGGCTCTTTCCTACGACTTCCGGGCGCGCGAGCCTCCCTTTCCCGCCCGTTAAGAAGAAAGCCGCCCGGCCGCAGCTCACTCCTTCGATTTCCACGGTGTTGGCGAAGGCGTGCGGCAGGGTCCTTCCACATCGATGGTCTTGAAGTCTGCCGGGGCGACCACCTCGAGGTATTCCATGTCCTCCGAGTAGTCGAAGAGGTAGTGACGGATGCCGGGCCGCTGATGGACGCAGTCGCCGGCGGCGACCAGCGTTTCCTGATCCTCGTACATGAATCGCGCCCAGCCCTTGAGCATCAGCACGATATGGAAATCGGCTTCGTGAATGTGCCAGCCGGTGCCCACCTCGGGAGGCGAATTGGCTCTCACGAGCTGCGCGATGACCCGGCCGCCGGTCGCTGCGGCGATGCCGAGGTCGCGG
>JAFAHH010000652.1 GCA_019237355.1 Acetobacteraceae bacterium
ATCAGCTATGGGGCCCGGGCGATCACGGCAGGCGGCCACCAGGCGCTGCCGAAGCTCGTGTTCCCTGGAGGGGCGCTGATCGGCGATGATGCCGGCTTCTTGAATGCCTCGCGGATCAAGGGCTCGCATAGCGCCATCAAGTCGGGAATGATTGCTGCGGAGGCGGCGTTCGAGGCGTTGGCCGCCGGTCGCGCCGGGGATGAATTAACCGCCTATCCGGAAGCTTACCGGCAGAGCTGGCTCTATGACGAGCTATACCGGGCGCGCAACTTCAAGCCGTGGATGAGCCGGGGGCTGTGGTGGGGCTCGTTCCTGTTTGGCGTCGATCAGACCCTGCTGCGGGGAAAGGCACCTTGGACGCTGCATCTTACACCCGACCATACCAAGCTGAGAAAGGCGGCGGAGTGCCAGCCGATCGCCTATCCCAAGCCTGACGGGGTGCTCACCTTCGATCGGCTGTCCTCGGTGTTTCTGTCCAACACCAACCACGAAGAAAATCAGCCCTGTCATCTCAAGCTCAAAGATCCCCAAATTCCGATCAAGGTGAATCTGCCGGAGTACGATGCACCAGAGCAGCGCTACTGCCCGGCCGGTGTCTACGAAATCGTCCGCGATGGGGACGGGAGCGATCCGCGCCTGCAGATCAACGCCCAGAACTGCGTGCATTGCAAGACCTGCGACATCAAGGACCCGACTCAAAACATCGTCTGGGTTCCGCCTCAAGGCGGAGAAGGCCCAGTCTATCCCAACATGTAACGAGGTGCGCCCATGTCTGGCGACGGATTCAGCGTCATCAAGGCCACGGATTTCATCGACAAGGAACTGGGCGTATCCGATTGGATCACGATGAGTCAGGACCGCATCAATCAGTTTGCCGAGTGCACAGGGGACCACCAATGGATCCATGTCGATGCGGAGCGGGCGCGGCGCGAGAGCCCATTCGGGACCACCATCGCCCACGGATATCTGACTCTTGCGATGCTGGCCGAGACCTTTTTCGAAGTCGTCGCCAAACCGGCTCGAATGAGCCAGGCGCTCAACTATGGGCTTGACCGCGTACGCTTCATTGCGCCGGTCAGGTCCGGCTCCCGCATACGCAACCGCATCAAGTTGCTCGCTGCGGAGAAAAAAGGCGATGGCCGGGTGCTGCTTACGACCGAAAACACCATAGAGATAGAGGGTGAAGGCAAGCCCGCCCTAATTGCCAATGCCCTCGTGATGGCCGCCGGCGGCTGACCCGGCGCGAAAGGAGTTCGCCATGGACATTGGCGGTAACAGGACCATTGAGGCGAACGGAGCCAACGAGCTTGCGGCAGAGGCTTCCGAGCAAATCCTCGGGCCGAACCCGTTCGTTGGGCTTCGGCTCGAAGACATACTCAGCACGATCGGACAAATCGGCGGGCAGGCCCTCAAAGCGCCCATGCTGGTTCTTAAACAGGAGGCGGCGCTCGCCCGGGATCTGCTCTCGGCATTACCCGGCGACGCCGCGATCGCGCCTGCCAAGGGCGACAAGCGGTTCGCCGATACAGCCTGGGCGGACAATCCGTTTTATCGAATGTATCTGCAGGCCTATCTGGCGTGGAACAATGCCTTGGAAGGCTTTGTTGATGGTTCCGACCTAGATGATCTGGGCAAGCAGCGAGCCCGGTTCGTGATTTCGTTACTCACGGACGCGCTGGCGCCGACGAACACGCTGCTCGGTAATCCTGCGGCGCTCAAAAAGGCGATCGATTCCGGTGGTATGAGCCTGGTTGAAGGCGTCAAGAACCTCCTTTCGGATCTTTCCACCAACGGCGGCATGCCCGCCCAGGTGGATCGGAAGGCGTTTCAGGTGGGCCGGAATCTCGCCCTCTCACCCGGAGCCGTGGTGCTGCGCAACGACGTGCTGGAACTGATCCAGTACGCGCCCGCAACTAGCGACGTGTACGCGCGTCCGCAATTGATCGTTCCACCCCAAATCAACAAGTACTACCTTTTTGATATCGCGCCCGGGAAGAGCATTATCGAGTATCTCGTGCGGAATGGCTTCCAGGTCTTCGTGGTAAGCTGGCGCAATCCTACGCGCGAGCAAAAAGACTGGAACATGGATACGTACGTTTCGGCGTTACTCGCGGCGATTGAGGCGGTGCGTGAAATCACCGGCTCAGCAGAGGTCAATGTCCAAGCGGCTTGCTCGGGTGGAATAACCATTGCGGCATTGCTCGGACACCTGGCCGCGAAGCGGCAGAGTCTCATCAACGCAGTGACCCTGATGGTCATGGTTGCGGTGTTGGACGCCGACGCCGACTCTGTCCTTGGCCTGTTTGCGACGCCAGAAACCATCGCCGCGGCCAAGCTGAACTCGTCGCGCAAGGGGATCCTCGAGGGCGATGAAATGGCACGCGTGTTCTCCTGGATGCGGCCCAACGACTTGGTCTGGAACTACTGGGTCAATAACTATCTTATGGGGAACCCACCCCCAGCCTTCGATATTCTGTACTGGAACAACGACACGACCCGGCTGCCAGCGAAGTTCCATGCACAGCTGCTCGACATTTTTGCCGGCAGGCTTTTGCAAGAACCCGGCGCCCTCGACGTCCTTGGCACACCCATCGACCTGTCCGACGTGAAGTGCGACAAATACGTGATTGCCGGGATGACGGATCACATTACGCCGTGGAAAGGCGTGCTCAGAACAGCACGATTATTCGGCGGCAAAACCGACTTCATTCTCAGCTCCAGCGGCCACATTCAGAGCCTGGTTAATCCGCCGGGTAATCCGAAGGCGAAGTACTTCATCGGGTCAGATCTACGGGCGAGTGCAGACGACTGGCTGGCCGGCGCGCGTACGGTCTCGGGTTCGTGGTGGGATCATTGGCGGGAATGGCTCGCGGGACGGTCGGGCGAGATGCGCCCGGCTCCGAAATCGCTCGGGAGCGAGCGGTTTAGGCCGGGGGCCAAGGCGCCCGGCAGCTATGTTCTTGATTCGTAGCTAACACGACAGGAAACAAGTGGAACCACCATGAGCCTCGCCAAAAAAACGATTTTCATCTCGGGCGGCAGCCGCGGCATCGGACTTGCGATCGCGCTGCGCGCCGCACGGGATGGCGCGAACATCGCCATTGCGGCAAAGACGGCGGAGCCGCATTCCAAGCTCGAGGGCACCATCTACACGGCCGCCGAGCAAATCGAGCAGGCCGGTGGCCGGGCGCTTCCTTTGATTGTCGACATTCGGGATGAGAATCGGGTTGCAGAAGCCGTAAGGGAAACGGCCGAAAGGTTCGGCGGCATCGACATCCTGGTCAACAATGCAAGCGCGATCCGCACGACTGGAACACTCGAGACGCCGGTTAGCCGCTACGATTTGATGCATGGGGTAAACGGCCGCGGAACTTTTGTATGCTCGCAGGCTTGCCTACCGTATCTGCTCAAAGCAGATAACCCCCATATCCTAACGATCTCGCCGCCGCTCACTCACGAAGCAAAATGGTTCAGCTCGCATCCGCCATACTCCATCGCCAAGTACACGATGAGCCTGTTTACCTTGGCGCTGGCGGCAGAATTCGCCGAGTACGGCGTTGCCGTAAACTCGCTTTGGCCCCGGACGGTGATCGCGACGGCAGCCGTTTTGTACGAGTTGGGGGGCGAGGGAATGATGGCGGGAGGTCGCAAACCTGAGATCATGGGCGATGCGGCGCACGCCATCTTAACAGTGCCGTCGCGGCTTTGGACCGGCAAGTTCTTCATCGACGATGAGGTGCTGATGGCGGCCGGCACTCGCGATTTCGCGCAATACGACGCAAAGCGGGGAGAACCATTGATTACCGATTTCTTCGTCGAGGCGCTTCCGGGGATGAAGGGCTTTTCACACTGAGGCTTGAGCGATGGACGAGGTTGATGTTAGCCGAACCGATGGCATGTTGCACATTCGCCTCAATCGCCCAGACAAGCGCAACGCCGTCACGCGGGCCATGTACGGAATTATGGCCGATGCCGTCGCGACTGGTGAGTCCGATGACGCGATAAGGGTGGTGCTATTCAGTGGCGCCGGAGAGGGATTTTGTGCCGGCAACGATCTCAATGACTTCCTGGCCCATACGCCCAAGGGAACGGAGGGCCCTGGCTTCCGCTTTCTGCGGACAATCTCTACCGCAACCAAGGTGCTCATGGCCGCCGTGCACGGCAATGCCGTCGGTATTGGGACGACGATGCTGCTGCACTGCGACCTTGTCGTTGCCGCACACAGCGCACGTTTCTCATTGCCTTTCGTGAGCATGGGCTTGATCCCTGAGGCGGCCAGCTCGCTATTGTTGCCCCGCGCGATCGGCCACATTCGAGCCGCCGAACTCCTGCTCCTGGGTGAAGCGATCGATGCAGCGACGGCATTGCGTTGGGGACTTGTGAACCGGGTGGTCGACGAGACGGAACTGATGGAGGTTGCGCGATCTTTAGCACGCCGAATTAGCGCACAACCGCCATCAGCGCTGCGGATGTCGAAGCAGCTTTTGAAAGATGACAGAGCTGGAGTTGCCCTGCGGATCGAGCACGAGGGGAGGATCTTTTCGGCTCAGCTCCGGTCTCCTGAGTTGAAGGAGGCGGCGACTGCCTTACTCGAGAAGCGGCTGCCTGACTTTTACCGGTCGGGGTTGGGCTCGAACGAAAACGAATAGAGATGCGAGGGCACGTCGCAGGCAGCACCGGGATAGGTGTTTTGCCGGCAGCATCCCAGGAGTTGCTTGTGGCAGGCAATCTGATGCGCCTGTTGCACGGCCCGGCGCAACTCGGTCTGGAGCTGGGCGCGCGATACCGGTTCTCGACCTACGGAATGGCGCAGCCGGGCCCCAGGGATTGCGCGTCGTTGAGTGAAGGATTAATCGCCCTGCGCCGGCAAGGCAGCGGTGCGCCGCGGGTCGACCCGCAAGGCAAGCGCGATCGTTGCGGCGAGGAATAAGAAGGCCGAGATGGTCAGCAGCGCAGCGGCGTAGCTCCCGGTCGTGTCTCTTACCCAACCGATCATCCACGGGCCGAACAGGCCTCCAAACTGCGCGACGGTGTTGACGAAGGCGATGGAGGCGGCAGCCGCGACGCCGGTCATCAGCGAGGCGTTGATGCTCCAGAATAATGAGTTTCCGGAGTTGATGCCGAGGCCGGTCAGGCACAGCATCACGTAGGACAGTGCCGCACTCGGGGCTACCGCACTCATCCCGATCGCCGCGCCCGCGAGGATATAGACACCGGCCAGATGGCGCTTGCGATCGCCGAAGCGATCGGAGCTCCAGCTCACAATCAGCGTGCCGATCACGCCGAGCAGGGGAGGCACGGCCGACAGCAATCCGACCTCGATGTCGGTCAGGGTGCCGAATGACTTGATGATGAGCGGGAGCCAGATCAGCAACCCGTAGACGCCGATCAGCGCGCAGCCGAACAGGATCGCCAGTGCCCAGGCGCGGCCGTCGGAGGCGCCAGCCCACCATTTGTGCGAGTGCTCAGTCTCGAGCCGGGTCCGTTCGCGCGCGAGCCGGCCGTCCAGCCATTCGTGCTGCTCGGGGGCGAGCCACCGTGCCCTGGCCGGGCGATCCGTCAGCGCCGCGAGGAAGACCAGGCCAAGAATCATCGTCGGCACGCCTTCCAGGATGAACATCCATTGCCAGCCCTGAAGCCCACCCAGGCCGTCGCAATAGGTCATTAGCGCCGTCGAGACGGGGCCTCCCAGTACAGCCGCGACCTGCCCGGCGATGATGTACCCACCCACCGCCCGGGCCCGGTACTCGGAGGGGAACCAATAGGTGACGTACACCGCAAGCCCGGGCAGAAAGCCTGCCTCGGCAACACCAAGCAGGAACCGCAGGGTGTAGAAGCTGCCCGCGTTCCACACGAAAGCCATGAGCGACGCAATCAACCCCCAGCTCAGGAGAATGCGGGCGATCCACACCCGCGCACCGATGCGGTGCAACATGAGGTTGCTCGGCACCTCGAGCACCATATAACCCGCAAAGAACACGCTGGCGCCAAAGCCGAACTGCGCTGCGGTCAGACCGATATCATGGTTCATCCGTAGGCCGGCGAACCCGATATTAATCCGGTCGAGATAGTTGAAGAACATCGCGCAGAACAGCATGGGCACCAGGCGCCAATACACGCGACGCATGGTCTCCCGCTCAATCGTGCGTGCCTCGACCCTCTCCGGCATATGCGCTCCCTTCGACCGCCGCGCTTTCAGTGGCGCGCACCGGTGTGCTCGAGCCGCTGCAGTCTGGACGCCCTTGATGCGCGAGGTCTAATCGTTATGAAACGTTACGGCGCCACTCTGACTAGGTGTAGGGGGTGCCCGCCTATACCGGCTTACCTTTTTACTGCGGATGTCTCAAGGGAGCCTTGGGCCGCTACGGCTTAATTTAGGCGGCGGCTTCGAGATGCTGCGGCGCATCCTCGGAGGCGTTTGCTCAATCTAAGGTCGATGCCGCTGGCTCTCCGTTTGCATTTAGGTGGATGGATTGTTTCTCGAGCTGGGCCATTTGATTGACCTAGGTAAACTATTATTAACTGCACTCCGCCGCGCAAAGGCGTTAAGTTTCTTCCGCGGCCAAGCGCAGTAGCGCTAACCGCTTCATTTCACAAAACAGCAACAAACGGCGTAATGCTGGCAGCAAGCTGGCATGACCGGCCGCAATTTTGAGCGATGCTGCAGAGCAAAAGGGAGGGCTAGATGGGCTATGAGCTTCGTAACAATGGCCGAAGGCTACGCATATTTGATCGTCCAGAGGAAGCGCTCGCGCAGGTGCGCGTCATGATGAGGCGCGACCCAGACTGCGAGCCGGAAGTTCTGGACACGCATACAGGCCAGGCATTCGAGCCGGCGGCTTCGATTAGCTGGCGCGATGAACTGGCCAACAAGATCACTTTCTGAGAAGAGGTGCAGTCCCAGGCCGCTCAACCCGGAGAAGGGCGGCCGGATCGCCCCTAGAGCGCGATGGCTTGAGGCGGACTCGGGCCGCAATTCGCAAGCAACGGGTTCCATTTTGCGCGCAAAATTGGGGGGCCCGGCATTGGGGTCCCGATCGTCGGAAAGCCTGAATCGCGCTCTGAAACCAAAGTGACCGGAGGTGCCTAAAACATCTCCGGCGTGATGACGTTCTGCGGCCGGGGGCCGAGCAGGGCCGCACGCATGGTTTCGGCTGATTTGATCCGGATATCGTGCCAGGCCTCGGGGGTGTGGAACGCCGAGTGGGGGGTGATTATCAGCCGGCCGAGCACCCAAGGCTCCCTGGCACGGTAGGCGCGCAGCAACTCGGGGATCGGCTCGACCGGAGGCTCAACCGGCGCGACATCGAGGCCAGCCGCCGAGATATGCCCGTTGCGCAGTGCTTCCGCGAGGGCGTCGAAATCGATGATCGGACCGCGTGCGGTGTTCACGATCACGGCCCCTTTCGGCAGGGCTGCGAGCTGCGGCCCGCCAATCATGCCGCGCGTCTCCGGCGTCAGTGGGGCGTGGATGGAAAGCGTCTCGGACTGGCGAAGCAAGTCTTCCAGTGTCGCGCATCGTGTGATGCCGAGCGCCCGGTCGACACCATTCGGCAGGTATGGGTCGAAGAAGATGACCCGGAAGCCGAGAGCCTTAGCGCGCAGAGCGGCTGCGGTGCCGATGCGGCCGAGGCCAACGATACCCAAGGTGAGTACCTCGAGCCGCCGGATCATCGGGTCATTGATCACGACCCAGGGGGCGGGCGGATCGGCCCGTTGCGCCTCATGGTGCAGCAATAGACCGCGCCGGAGCGCGAGGACTAAAGCGATTGCGTGGTCTGCCACCTCGGCCGTACCGTAATCCGGAACATTGCAGACCAATATATTCCGGGCCGCCGCCGCCTGGCGGTCGATCCGGTCGTAACCGACGCCCATCCGGACAATGGCCCGCAGCTTTGGGAAGCGCGCGATATCATCGGCCGAGGCGAAGAGGCGGAAGAGCATGAGCCCATCGGTTTCGGCGCAATCCGACCCGGCGAGTTCGGCGAGAGTGGCAGGCTCGCGGCGTAAGATACGCACCTCGGGGCCGAAAATCCGGCGCTCCTCGGTGTCGTCGGGGTACATCGCCTCTGAATACAGGACGGTGAGGGGCATGCTGGCGTCCTCCTGAGCGACCGTAGCAAGAGGCCTGCCACGTTGCCAGCCGGGTGTTATCGCGCGCAGTCTGGCCCAAAGCAAAGGGGAAGATGCCATGAATGGCGCAGAAAGCCTCGTGCACAGCCTGCTCAACAGCGGCGTTGATACCTGCTTCGCCAACCCGGGCACGAGCGAGATGCACTTCGTCGCCGCCCTCGACCGCATTCCTGGGATGCGTTGCGTCTTGGGTTTGGCCGAGGGTGTGGTTACGGGCTGCGCCGATGGATACTGGCGAATTTCCGATAAGCCTGCCGCAACGTTGCTGCACTGCGGGCCAGGCCTGGCGAATGGCCTCTCGAATCTCCACAACGCCATGCGGGCGCGCAGCGGCATCGTGAATATCGTCGGCGATCAGGCGACCCATCATCGCCCGCTTGACGCGCCGCTGACCGCCGACACCGAAGGCTGGGCGCGCCCGGTCTCGGCCTGGGTACGGACGGCGCGGAGTGCGGCGACGGTCGGGCACGATGGCGCGGTCGCGGTGCAGGCGGCGCGAACGCCGCCGGGTCAGATCGCGACGTTGATCTTGCCGGCTGATACGGCTTGGGATGAGGGCGGGGAGGTCGCGGATACTTTGCCGGTTCCTGCTTCTCCGCAGGTCGCGCCAAACATCGTCGAGCAGATCGCGCGCGTGCTGCGGGAGGGGCGCCGCACTTTGATTATGGTCGGCGGATTGGGGCTGCGCGAGGCTGGGCTGGAAGCGGCGCACCGGATCGCGTCCGCTACGGGCGCCCGGCTGCTCGCGCAGCAATCGAATGCACGAATCGCCCGTGGCCGGGGCCGGGCCCCGATCGAGCGGATGCCGTATCCGGTGGATGCGGCGCGGGGGGTGACCGCGGGGGTCGAGGTGGTGATCCTTGCTGGCGCACGGCGGCCGGTGGCCTTCTTCGCCTATCCGGGCAAGCCCTCGTACCTGTTCCCGGAGGATGCTGCCGTGCATGTTCTCACCCGGCCAGAGCAAGACACGGTCGATGCTTTGGTCAAGCTCGCGGATGCGATTGTTGCACCTCAGGCGGCTGTTCCGGATGCCGGCCCCCGTTCAGAACCGGCCCAGGGTAAGCCGGAGCCAGAGCGGGTCGCGAGAACCCTAGCGGCGGTGATGCCGGAGCAGGCCATCGTAGCGGAGGAAGCCGTGAGTTTCGGCCGCGGCTTCTTTCGATATACCCATGCCGCGCCACCCCATGATTGGCTGCAGATCACCGGCGGGGCGATCGGCTGCGGGTTCCCGCTTGCGACCGGCGCGGCCATCGCGGCACCCGGGCGGAGAGTGATCAGTCTCGAGGCGGATGGTTCGGCGATGTACACCGTGCAAGCGCTTTGGACTCAGGCGCGTGAGCGGCTCGATATCACCACAATCGTGTTCGCCAACCGCAAATACGCGATTTTGTTAGGCGAGCTGGCCAATGTCGGGGCGAATCCCGGCCGGACGGCGCTGGATATGATGGATCTGGGGAACCCAGACCTCGATTGGGTCAGGATCGCGAGTGGGATGGGAGTCGAGGGCGCCCGTGCGGAGACATGCGAGCAACTCGCCGACCTGCTCGGAAGTTCTTTCCGGCGCTCAGGACCGTTCCTGATCGAGTTGCTCATCTGAGCGGCCCATGGCCCCGGGAGACGTCGCGCTTCGGCTCGGGCTCGCTTTCGGCGCTGGAGTGCTCTTCGGCTTCAACCGGGGCGAAAGGGGCCACGCGGCTGGCATACGCACCACGCTTCTTGTATGCTTTGCTGCCGCGCTGGCAATGCTCCTCGCCATGTTGCTGCTGGAGATGCAGGGCTCGTTCAACCCTGTTTTTCGTGCCGATCCGATGCGCCTTCCGCTTGGGATCCTTACGGGTATGGGGTTCCTGGGTGGCGGGGCCATTCTCCGCCGCGGGGACATGGTTCGCGGTATGACCACGGCGGCCACGTTATGGTTTATTACGGTTGTCGGGATCTGCTTCGGGGCTGGGCAGATCGCCGTCGGAATTGTGGCGTGTGCCGTCGGCCTGGTGGCGCTTGAGATTTTGAGATGGGCGGAAGGGCTGATGCATCCGGATCGGATCGGAACGCTTTGCGTCGAGTCG
>JAFAHH010000699.1 GCA_019237355.1 Acetobacteraceae bacterium
CCGGCCAAGGTTGGTCCGTTGCTGACCGCCATCGCACAGGAGGCCACCATCTCGCCCGAGGCCAAAGACATGGCCGTCTGCTGGGCCGGCAGATCGCGGATCTCGACGCCAGGATCAAGGAAATAGAGGTCAAACTCACCGCCGCGCACAGAGCCAATGCGGTAAGCCGATGTCTGGCCACGATTCTGCGAATGTAGGTCAAACCGTCGGTTGCGGACGTTATCGTATAAGAACTCCATTACGCATCCAACTTTGATGCGTTACAGCGACGGATCGTCACCCCTTGATGCGGTTGCCTTCCTGCCGCTTGCGCTCGTCCATGATGTCGCTAACAACTTGGTCCCGCTGTGTCGGCGTTGTATCGCGGTACCGGTCCGCCCCGTCTCTGATGCGAGTCTCCGCCTCGGACTCCGAAATGCCTGGTGGCACTCCGTTCAAGATCGAGGTATCGATGCCGGGATTTGATCTGCTCATTCTTGGCCTTCTGCTTTCAGTTTGAAATTAGAGTTCTCGTACGCGGCGCACCGACCGGCATTGCAGCAACGGCTCTGGCTGCGCTTCGTAGTGATGCGTGCGTCGTTAAGCGGAGCAGGCTGCTCTGGACGGTCGGTGGGCGCGGTGAGGAGTGAACCGAAGTCGAGTCGATTGCTACGAAGGGCTTCCCAGTAAGAACGCTCCACGCTCGACGCATTCGGCCGGGCATCGCTTGCAGTCACTGCTGACGGCTTGTGACCCAGCACCGAGCCTGCTTTGCCCTCCCACTTCCCGTTTACTGCGGTCGCATCGGTCGACGGCTCGTAGCCGATGCCCTGACAGCATCGTTCAGCGCGCCGGGACCCCTTCCAGGCACAGCCACAGCGTGCGGCAAGGTAGCGCGAGCGCCGTTACCTGGGGCAACCGGGTCTCCGGTTCCGATAGCATCTGGGTCTGGCGCACCAGCGGTGCGGCTTGAAGCACCGGGCGCAGTGGGGTGCGTGGGGCCGGGCGGCACCACAACTAGCTGGAGCTGACCGTCCCGAGATGATACACTAACCACTGGGCCGCATTCGCGCGCCAACCCCCGAGGCCCTGGACAAGCCCGAAGGTCGGGCTGTCCACGTGCTATACACGCCGTGGTTAACTCCTATGACTATGTTAAGCTCGAACCGGCGCGTGTTCGATTTCGCCGGCCAACAGACTGGCCCACTGAGGCTACTTCGCGGTGATGGTGATTTTCTCTTCGCTGTTCCACTCGCTTCGCCGGCGGCGCGGACAAAGCTATGGACAAGCCGGTCTCGGCTGCTCGGCGAATCTCTACGATCTGTATATGAGGCAACCGGGAGCAGCATTGCCGTACGTCTCGGAAGTATCGTATTGTCCGTACCAAAAGCGCCTCGAACTAGCACGCTGGAACGAGGCGAATGCAATCATCGGCCTCAAAGGCGTGATTCGATGGCTGGGTCTGTGTAAGCTGATCATCGAAATCCACGATCTTACCGAGACGCCTGCATGGCTGATTTACCCGGTCCATAGCCAGTGGCAGGTCGATGAGTTCGATGAACCAGCAATCGCGCCCCGTCCCTCAGCATGGCGCTGCAGGTGATCGCCGACTTCCGATAAATAGATGAACGTGGAGGGGGAGGTGCGTGGAGCCTGACGCACGGCTAGCGGCTGCCGGGGAGAACTGAAGCGCTGCGCTGCACGGAGACCTTCCCAAGCGGCCGCCGCGACGAGCTGCCGCTGTTCGCCGGTTTTGCTCTCGGTTTGCCCGTTTGGTGATCGCCCCAGGACTCCCCTTATTCACACAACCCCGAAAGTCCCTGCGAAGATCGGTAACTCGGTTACGGGTCCTCCTAATGGCCGCTGGACCCGCTCGAAGTCGTCCTGCGCGAGATGGCGCAGACCTTGAATGCGCCTACAGCGCCCTCTCAGGGCGGCGGCCGAATTCGCAGCGCCACTTTGTTAGCACGTAGCCCTGCAAGCTCAGCCTCTGCTTCATCTCGTTTATCGCCACGATTTGGCCCATGGTCATGCAGGCCATCGGCGAATCAATGTCCTCGATCACTGGGCGGATCTCTTTGCAGGAATTCGGGTTTCCAGCGAGGCAGAAAATCAGGATGAGCTGTACCATAAGGAGCCTTGGCTGCGGGTTGACGAACGGCGTCCTCCCGAGCCCGCCCTGTCGTGGTGCAGGACTTCACCGACGAATATGCAATCGGCACGCCAAGGGGAATCGGCGTGCCAACTGTCGTCATGCTGTTCACCCAGAGGAGCGATGCCAAGCTTCGGCAACCGAATGGCGGGGCGAATCTATGAAGCTGAAGGTAACTATGGGGCCCGTGGGGCGGGACCGCCTTCCGTGCCCGGCTTGCCTTCCGCGCCCGGGGCCCCTGATCCGGCGCTCTGGCTGCTTACGCCAGACTGGTTGCCTGACGCCGCTCCGCTGCCAGCGGCGTTCTTTTCATTGGGGTTGTTGCTAGGGACCACGTTTCCGCCCGCCGAAGGCCCAGACGTGACACCCGACCCGGTGTTTTGCGCAAAAGCGGCCGGCGCCGCGGCAAACGCTGTCGCTGCGGCGAGACAGAGAAGGTGAAGACGTGTCCTCACGGTGCTCCTCCTGTTCCTGTTATGCCCGCGAAGTTCCGACGCAGGCGGTCACCGCTGAACGCAGATGCGAGGCTCTCGTTGCTAGCCGTGTGCTCTGCAGCACAAGGGTGCTGCATGCCTTCAGTTGCTGCGCGATCGAGCGCCTGTTTCCAAGCGGAGTCCCGTCAAACTTTGGCGCAAACGTAGCAGTTGATTTCCATCGCAGCGGAAATCTCCACCACACGCGGTTTCTTCCAAGCCATGTGCTTCCTTCCTTCCTAGAGTGGCTGCCACACCCGGGCCACTCCTACTAGTTTGCCATGCGCACTCAGGCACGGACAAGCATACCAGTCTCTATGGAGCCGATCCGCTCGGCCTATCGTCCATCCACCTGGGGGGAAAACCTGTGCCTCGCGCCTTCGTTCGAACGGCCAGTCTCGCCGCGGCTCTCGGGGCACTCCTATTCGCCTTCCCTCGAGCGTCAGCGTGGGCCGCCGACCGCGTCACGGCCGAACAGGTCCGTTCGTTGGTCGCGGCCTCGTCGCCGAAAGCCAGCCTGTCCGGGAAGGACATGAGCGGGGACGACCTCAGCGGCCTGGATCTGAGTGGTGCCGATCTCTCGGGCGCGAACCTGTCGGGCGCCAACCTGCATGGCGTGAAGCTGGTCGGGGCCGACTTGACCGGGGCCGACCTTTCGGGAGCGGACCTGACGCTCGCCTGGATCATGCGGGCCAACTTCTCCCGCGCACGGCTGCGCGGCGCCACGTTGCAGACGATCATCACGTCGACCGGCTTGGACAACACGCCTGACCAGTCGGCGACCTTTGCCGGCGCCGACCTGTCGGATGCCCCGATCACGGTGAATTTCGCGTTCGACGACATGCGCGGCGCCCGTTTCGTTCACGCCCGCATGAGCGTTGACATGCGGAACCAGTCGATGGGGCTGCTGCGAACGTCCTTCGAGAGTGCGAGGCTGGACAGCGCCGACTTCACGAGCGCCGGCCTCGGCCACGTTACCTTCCGCTTTGCCAAGCTCAGCCATGCCCACTTCGTCGACGCCGATCTGAGAAATGCAGATTTTGCCGGGGCCGACCTCACCGCCGCAGACTTCACGCGAGCGAATGTGCAGGACGCGCGATTCACTGGGGCCACGATGACCGAGGTCGTGGGCCTCACATCGCCTGAGGGCGCAAGGTGAAGGCCGAAGCGAGATAAGGGAGGACGGATGGCGGTGTGGCGAGCAAGCCGGATTCTGACTGCCACCCTCTTTTGCCTGGCGGCCAGTCCGGGAACTACCGGCGCAGCATCAAGCGAGAACGATCGCAGCTATCCGACTGAGGCCCGGTCCGAATACGTGTTCGCCTGCATGGCGGCGAACGGCAACAACCAGCAAGCTCTCCATCGCTGTTCCTGCGCCATCGACGTCATCGCCTCCCTGCTGCCGTACGATCGCTACGAGAGGGCGGAGACGGTGTTGCGGATGCGCCGCTCGGGCGGCGGCTATCTCGGGCAGGAGTTCCGCACGGCAATCAGCAGCGACATGGTCCGGGAACTGGAGGAAGCGCAGGCCGAGGCCGAGGTGCGTTGCTTCTGATCAGATGTGACCATGCTGCCGCCGGCTGCGTTCTCGGCTCCGCTCGCTCCAGTAGTGCCAGCCTCGCCGGTATCAGCCGTGTAGCCGCCCGACAAAACTTCCGCAGCGCAGCATGCAACCAACCCGTTCCGCCCTGCCTCCGGAGACCTATGCTGGTATCTCGCTTTCACATGATAACGAGCGTAGCGCGTGCTACTGTTCGGGATTGACAGTCTTCCTGCAGCGCATAATGCTGAACTTAGCGCGTAGAATAAGAATGAATCGGGGTTCCCCCGAGACACGGATTGCGCCAACGTGCTCGGGCATGTCTCGTTGAGCAAACCAACCGGGAGGAAATTCATGCGACTGGGTTCCGCTGGGTTTTTGGTGGCGATAACGACCGCGCTATCGTCCGGGCTGCTCCTTGCACCCGCCAACGCGCAAAACACAGGCGACGATCCGCTCACTCTTCAGTCCAATCCGGCTGTCGTGGCGAGTCCGACGATCAGCTATGATAACCATCGCTATTCGCCGCTCGATCAAATCAACGCTCAGAACGTCGGGAAGCTACAGGTCGCCTGGACTTTCTCGACCGGCGTTCTGCGCGGGCACGAGGGCGCGCCGCTGGTCATCGGCGACGTGATGTACGTGCATGCGCCATTCCCCAACACGGTCTATGCGCTGGATCTAAACAACGAAGGCAAGATCCTGTGGAAGTACGAGCCGGTGCAGGATCCGAACGTCATCCCGGTCATGTGCTGCGACACGGTCAACCGAGGCCTCGCCTATAGCAACGGCAAACTCTTCCTGCACCAAGCTGACACGACCCTCGTCGCGCTCGACGCGAAGACCGGCAAGGTCATCTGGTCCGCCAAGACTGACGACCCGGGCAAAGGTGCCACCGGCACCTCTGCCCCGATGGTCGTCGGCAACTTCGTGTACGTCGGCGTCTCGGGCGGCGAATTCGGGGTACGCGGCTGGCTTGCCGCGTACGATACGAGCGACGGCAAGCAGGTCTGGCGGGCGTACTCCGAGGGGCCGGATAGCGATCTTCTCGTTGACCCGCAGAAGACCACGATGCTCGGCAAGCCGGTCGGAGCCGATTCAAGCCTGCGGACCTGGCAGGGCGATCAGTGGAAGATCGGCGGCGGCGACACCTGGGGCTGGTTGGCCTACGACCCGAAGCTCGATTTGATCTATTACGGCTCCGGCAATCCATCGACCTGGAACCCGAAGCAGCGGCCGGGCGACAACCGCTGGTCCATGACGATTTTTGCGCGCGACCCGAAGACCGGCATGGCGAAGTGGGTCTATCAGATGACCCCGCACGATCAATGGGACTACGACGGCGTCAACGAGATGATCCTTGCCGACATCAATGTCGGCGGAAAGCAGGTCCCCGCTCTGGTCCATTTCGACCGCAACGGCTTCGGCTACACCCTTAACCGGGAGACTGGCGAACTGTTCGTCGCGGAGAAATACGATCCGGCGGTCAACTGGGCGACGAAAATCGACATGGACCCCAAGAGCGAGAATTACGCCCGCCCGCTCGTGGTGCCGAAATACTCGACGGAACATAACGGCGAAGACGTGAACACCGTCGGGGTCTGCCCGGCGGCGCTCGGCACCAAGGACGAGCAGCCCGCGGCCTTTTCGCCGGATACCGGCCTGTTCTACGTGCCGACGAACCATGTCTGCATGGATTACGAGCCGTTCCGCGTCTCTTACACCGCGGGCCAGCCCTATGTCGGCGCGACGCTGTCGATGTATCCGCCGCCTGGCCAGACGAACATGGGCAACTTCATCGCCTGGGACGCGGGGAAGGGAAAGATCGTCTGGTCCGACCCCGAGCAGTTCTCAGTCTGGTCGGGCGCGCTCGCGACCAAGGGGGGCGTGGTGTTCTACGGCACGCTCGAAGGCTACCTGAAGGCGGTGGACGCCAACACCGGCAAGGAGCTTTACAAGTTCAAGACTCCGTCCGGCATCATCGGGAACGTCATTACGTACGAACACAAAGGAAAGCAGTACGTGGCCGTGCTCTCCGGCGTCGGCGGCTGGGCCGGGATCGGACTGGCGGCCGGGCTCACCGATCCTCACGCGGGTCTCGGCGCTGTCGGCGGCTATGCGGCGCTGAGCAACTACACCTCGCTCGGTGGAACCCTCACCGTGTTCACGCTGCCGTCGCAGTAGGCTGGCACCGGCTGCACTCTGGGCGATTTTGGCCGGCATCGGGGCGACCCAGTGCCGGCCGTTCTATCTGACACAGTGAGGAAAAGAGACGTGCGACGAACTGTGCATGCCGCTGCGACGACCTTTTTCTTCGCGGCAATTTCGGTGCCTGTCTATGCCGTGACGGACGGTTCGGGCGATCCGGCGCCAGCCAAGCAGGATGACGGCAAGTGGTTCGACAAGGATGGCAACCCGACGTTCAAGGTCGATGAGGACGGAACCGTCGACTGGTACACCTATTCCGGCTTTATCCGTTACTCGTCGGAGTGTCTGCGCTGTCATGGTCCCGACGGCATGGGCTCGAGCTACGCGCCGGCTCTCCGCAATTCCATGAAGCGGCTGAGCTATCCGGAGTTCTACGGGATCGTGGCAGGGGGCAAGAAGGACGTCTCCAGCGCGCAGGAGCTCGTCATGCCTGCCAACGGCGAGAACAAGAACGTCATGTGCTTCATCGACGACATCTACGTCTATCTGCGGGCGCGCGCCGACGATGCCATACCCCGCGGCCGGCCAGAGAAGCATGCCCCTAAGCCGGACTCGTTCACGAAGGCGGAAGACGCATGCATGGGCTGAGCCTTGGTGCGCGGCTGCGCAGCGCCGCAGGCGCGGCCGGGCTGACGCTGGCGGGCACCTTCCCACTTGCAGCCCAGGCGCCCGGCCTCGGCGCGGCGGGCGAGCTGGTCGATCCGCACCACTTCCGCGTCTGTTCCGATCCAAACGACCTGCCGTTCTCGAACGAGGCGGGACAAGGTTTCGAGAACAAGGTCGCCGAACTGTTTGCCGCAAAGCTCAATGAGCCGGTGACCTATGCCTATTTCCCGCAGGTCATCGGGTTCGTCCGGGTCACCCTCAATGCGCTGCGGTGCGACGTGATCATGGGCATGGCGGTCGGCACCGACATCGTCCAGACGACGGTCCCCTACTATCACACCACCTATGCGTTAGTGTTTCGGCCTGACAGCGCGCTCGACGGCGTCAGCACGCTTGCGGACGCGCGCCTGAAGGACAAGCATATCGGCGTCGTTGCCGGAACGCCGCCTGCCACGGTGATGGCGCAGGAAGGCCTGCTCAGCTTGGCCAAGCCTTACGCGCTCACCGTGGATACGCGAGTCGAAGCGCCGTCGAAAACCATGGCCGAGGACGTTGCCTCGGGTCGGATCGACGCGGGGGTGCTCTGGGGACCGCTCGCAGGTTATTACGCGAAGCAGGTGACGCCGCATCTGGTCGTCGTCCCTTTGCTGCACGAGAAGGAGCGCATGGACTTTCTTGTCGCGATGGGCGTCCGGCACACCGATCAAGACTGGAAACGCACGCTCAACCGGCTCATTACCGCGAACCAACCGGAGATCAACACCATCCTGGCAAGCTACGGCGTGCCGCTCCTGGACGATCAGGGCAGGCCGATCACGCCTTGAACGGGGTCGGTCGGACTCGCTCCCCCAGGCGGCTATTGCAATTGCTGCATGATGACTTGAGCCAAAGCGTATAGCCGCTGCTCGATCTTGCTAGGCACGTCGCATACGTAACGCAGCGCCTGCCGCCGGTCCTGGAACAGCTCGGCCTCCCAGATCACCTTCTGGACCATCTGATTGACTTGCCCGGGATCCGCCCTCGCATCGGACTGCAACTCCCGAAGCTTGTCGTTGTCGTCCCGCAGCGCGGCGGCAAGCTCCTTCTGCCTCGCACCGAACCGGTCAAGGCCGGCGATCACGGTACTGCGCTCGTCATCAAGCACCGAGAACAGGCCTGCCATCAATTTGAGGAGTCGTCCCTGTCTGTTGGGTCCTGCTTGTTGAGCGAAGGCCGCGATCTTCGCCTTGGCTTCGTCCAGCGGAACCCGCCGCGGGCTGATGTCCCGCACCAACGCGGCAACGACCTCATCATCCTGCCACGCGCTCGCAGGCACATCGACCGGGGGGCCCGACCACACCTGGGCCAGATCAAGCGTCTCGACTTTAACCGCTTCGCACGGCCAGTCCGGATCCGTGGGAATCGGCCTCGCCGCAAATGCGTGCGCAGCCGGCAACACGATCATGACGGCCGCTGCGAAGCAAAAGCCCAACGCAGAGGAATGTGCCGCCTGCGCCCCCTTCGCAAGGGCAGCAACGGACTCAGCGAAGAATGATGCTCGAGGCGCGAACGGGGGGGGCCAGGTCAGCATTCGTCCCATCACCTTCGGCAGAATGGCCGAGTGCTATAGTGTCCGCAACGAGGCGTCGATGCGGGCGGCGTGGTTACAAACGCGAGAACCGGACCAACTCTGCTTATGGTTCAGCTTCTGGGAGATGGCGATGCAGTGGATGGACTTGATCGTGCTAGCGTGTGCCCTGAGCAATCCAGGCGCTTGCAAGGAGTATCACCTGATATTCGAGAACGCGGGTTCGTTGCGTGCCTGCATGATGCAGGCGCAACCTTCACCTTGCACAGTGGATTGGCCAACACCCGAACGAGCAAGTGGCGCGCTGGCACTGCGCGTGGGCTAATGAAGAAGGTAACAAAATCTAGCTTTCGAGCTCGTCCTCAACACACAGGAGATCGCCATGAAAGTCCGTGCCGCCGTCGCTCGCGAGGCAGGCAAGCCACTCAGCCTCGAAACGATCGACCTCGACGGTCCGCGCACCGGCGAAGTCATGGTCGAGATCAAGGCTACCGGCATCTGCCACACCGACGAATTCACCCTCTCCGGCGCTGACCCCGAAGGCATTTTCCCCAGCATCCTCGGTCACGAGGGTGCCGGAGTCGTCGCGGAGATCGGGGCGGGTGTGACGAGCGTGAAGAAGGGCGACCACGTCATCCCGCTTTACACGCCGGAGTGCAGGCAATGCGAATACTGCCTCAGCCGCAAGTCCAATCTCTGCGTCGCAATCCGCGCCACGCAAGGCAAAGGCGTCATGCCTGACGGCACCAGCCGCTTGTCGTGCGACGACGCGCCGGTGATGCACTACATGGGCACGTCGACCTTCGCCAATTTCACCGTGTTGCCGGAAATCGCTCTGGCGAAGATCCGCGAGGACGCGCCGTT
>JAFAHH010000701.1 GCA_019237355.1 Acetobacteraceae bacterium
TGCCTTGATTTTGCTGCCCCAGCGCCGCTCGATGGTATCGTCGATGCCGATCACCACCTCACCGCTGGGAGACAGCACCGATAGGAGATGCAGCAACAATCGACGCGCCACGTCGCGGGCATCCCAGCGCGCCCGGTTGAGTACTTCATGATAACGGCCGAAACCGGGTTTATCTGCCAGTCCCATGACGCGCAGCGCCTGGGTGACAGTGCGCTTGCCGGGTGCCAGAACGGCGCCCCCAACCAGCACCAGGATATGGCTCCAGACCGGTGCGGTGAAGCACGGCCGGAAAACTGCCAGCCATGATATCAGGACTGTTGGCACTGTTGGGGCCGTCGCCGATTCGATGCGGTTGTGTGTCATCAAATCCGTAGAATCGAGTGGCCCCGGTCGTGCAAGAGTCACAGCACGCACGGACGCATTCGGATTCGTCGCCTACGTGGATGTCTTCTGGGCTACGACCTGACCGCCCGCCCGATGAAATTGCGGAAAGATTCCATGCGGGTGGAGGGCGGCCAGAGGGCGGCTACGCTGAAGGTTGCCGGCCACTTCAGATCAGGAGACGATCGATGCGTTTCACCGACCGCTCACTTCACCCGAAAACCGCCGTCCAGGGCTATGATACAGCATTATTCGTGGCACTGGAACTCAGCAAATCTACTTGGCTGATCGCAGTGAATGCGCCAGGTAGTGACAAAATCAGCAAATATCGCATCGATGCTGGCGACAGCGAAGCACTCCTCAACCTTCTCCGACGCTTGAGGGAGGAGGCAGAGCAGCGCTGTAAGATGCCGGTTAAGATCGTTTCAATCTATGAAGCCGGGCTTGATGGTTTCTGGGTGCATCGTCTGCTGGAGGCGAACTGCGTAGAAAGCCATGTCGTTGACGCCGCCTCGATTGAGGTCGACCGGCGAAGCCGACGGGTCAAGACAGACCGGGTCGATGTTGAGAAACTGCTGCGTACCCTGATGGGATGGGCGCGTGGGGAACGGCGAATCTGTTCCATGGTGCGGCCACCGAGTCCGGCGAAAGAGGACGAGCGGCGACTGACCCGCGAGCGTGAAACGCTGGTCACCGAACGCGTCAGACACGTGAACCGGATCAAGGGATTGCTGGCGACGCAGGGGATATTCGACTACGAGCCCGTGCACAAGGATCGTCGCCAGCGCCTGAAGGAGCTGCGTTGTTGGGACGGTCAACCGTTGCCGCTGCACCTGAAGACGCAGCTCACCCGGGAAATTTGCCGTCTGGAACTGGTGATGACGCAGATCGCCGATCTGGAGACTGAGCGAGATACGGCACTGCAGGCGGAGCAAGCTGCCTCTGCGCGAGCGACAGAACCGTCGTCTATCGGGACTTCTGGCGGTCAACTGTTACGCCTTCGAGGCATTGGACCGGAGATCGCGTCGGTGCTTTCGCTCGAGGCATTTTATCGGAGCTTCGACAATCGGCGCGAGGTCGCGGCGTACGCCGGGTTGGCGCCAAGCCCGTGGAAGAGCGGTGGCGTTGACGTGGAGCAAGGCATCTCGAAGGCAGGCAACGCTCGCGTGCGCCGAACGATGATCCAGCTCGCCTGGTTATGGCTGCGGCACCAGCCTGGCAGTGCTTTGAGCCGATGGTTCCACGAACGGACCGGGGACAGGCGCGGCAAGATCCGGCGCATCGCCATTGTTGCGGTAGCGCGCAAGCTGCTGGTGGCGCTCTGGCGTTACGTCACCCAAGGGCTTGTGCCAGAGGGGGCCGAACTCAAGGCTTGAGGGGCTCGGCCACAGCTAATCAAACCAATCCGCGGGCCCAAGCCGCAAGGCGGGGGACCGCCGGATCCAGGCGGGGTGGCGATCGGAGCTCGACGTGGCTGCAACACGCCGTCGCAGAAAGATTGATCCCACCCTCCCTGAGCCTGACATCCTCGAGAATGAGGAATTGTGGTACGGGCGAAGGCTTGCCCGACCGTATGTGAGTAGGCGCGGTCAGTCAGTGCCGTGTTGAAAAGTAGGCTCTCGCCTCGGATCCCGGAGTAGGAAGGAATTCGGGATGACCAATTAAATCGCGCTTGACATAGGACGCCCCATGTGAGTCGAGCTAAGTGTCCATCCGGGAACTTGGTGAGTCATTGGAATCGGTTAGCGTAGCGGTCACAGGCCGGGGGTGGCGGAGGCTCTTGCTGCGACGCGAATCGGTGTGAGTCTATGCGCGGCACCGAATGTCGAGGTGCCGATGTGGACGACCGAGAATCGCGGCCGCTATGACCGCAGCAAGTTGCGCTACCCGAGCGACCTGACGGATCAGGAGTGGGCACTGATCAAGCCGCTGATCCCGCCGGCCAAGAGGGGCGGCAACAAGCGAACCGTCGACGAGCGCGCGATCGTTAATGGTGTGATGTATATCCTGAGCACCGGCTGTCAGTGGGCCTCCTTGCCCAAGGATCTGCCGCCGCGCAGCACGGTCAATGACTATTTTCGGCGCTGGGACGAGGACGGCACGCTGGCGCGCATTCATCATACCTTGTATGTGAAATGCCGCGAATTGGCTGAGCGGGAAGCCAGTCCGACCGCCGCCATCATCGACAGCCAGAGCGTGAAGAGCGCGGAAAAAGGGGGGCCTGCATTGACCCGTCGGGGTATGACGCGGGGAAGAAGATCAAGGGCAAGAAGCGCCACATCCTGGTCGACACGCAGGGCCTGCTGATGCAGGCGATCCTTCACGGCGCCGACATCCAGGACCGTGACGGCGGCTTGCTGCTGATGGGCACGCTGTTCGGGCTATTTCCGTTTCTGCTGAAGCTTTATGCCGACAGTGGCTATCAGGGGGCGAAATTCCAGCAGGGGTTGCGCCGGATCTGTCAGCAGATCAATGTGGAGATCGTGAAGCGCTCGGATGTGGGCAAGTTCGTGGTGCTGCCGAAGCGCTGGATTGTGGAGCGCACCATAGCCTGGTTGAACCGGTGCCGGCGGCTGGCCAAAGACTGGGAATGTCTCAACCGAAACGGCCTCGCTTTTCTATGTTGGGCATCCGTCCGCCGGATGGTCAGAAGACTTTGTCAGAACACAATATGATCCCGGATGGACTCTAAGAGGGGGCGATCAGGCCGCAACCTAAGAATCTCTTGTCGAAAGGCTTGAGCGAGGACTACCATCTGTTACGACGACGCAGGCTCAAGGGCATCTGAGGAACCCC
>JAFAHH010000705.1 GCA_019237355.1 Acetobacteraceae bacterium
GCTGGCCACCATTGGTATCCGCGGCGTTCAGATGGACGCCTGAATACGTCAGGCCAACTTCAAACTGTGGCGTCGTCTCTTCCTGAGCGCAGACTGCGCCGGCGCAGATCACAAGACCTGCGAGTGCGTACGTAAAGGCTTTCATAACAAGACTCATCTCCTCTTTCTAAGTTCGCTTTGTGTGCGAAGGCTTCATTTATAAGGAGCCGACCGGGGTGCGCTCGTGTTCGATCAAATCCGTTGATGGTCGGGGATGGAGCACGGGCGGAGCCGTGTTGGCCGAGCGCCGCCCTGCTACGCTGTACACCAAAACGGACCCGGCTACCGCCAAAGCCATCGGAATCACGAAATCGTGACTGACCCTTGTGAATTCCATCATCAGGACCATCGCGGTCAGCGGCATTCTCATAGATGCACCGAGGAATGCTGTTGCACCGATAACCGCAAAGTCTGCCGAAGCTACTCCCGGCCACAAGTGGCTCCAGATGCCGCCGCTGAACGTTCCGAGACATGCGCCAATTGCGATGCCGGGTGTCATCAGCCCTCCTGAAGCGCCCGCCCTGAGCGCCCCGACCACAACGGCAGTTTTCATCACCAGCAAGGCTGCCGAGCCGCCGACCGTTAGAGTGCTATCGAAGCCGAGAGAAGCGATACTTTTGCCGTTACCGAGAACCTGCGGGAAGAGAATCGAGATCAGGCCGATCAAAGGGAAAACGGCTCCGCACCACGCAACGAGCCGCCAGTCTCGCGGAGCCCGTGCGCTCGCGGTGCTGGCCGCTTTCGAAAACCAATGCGCACAGAGCCCAATCATTGGCCCGGCAACCAGAGACCACGCGATCAAAGACGGGCCGACGGCAAGCCGCGGGAGCACATACGCCGTCTCGTCCCCAAGTCCGAACGACGCGACCCATGCCGCGATTGCGGAGGTTGCGATCGCTGGGATCGCAGCCGATAAACGAAACGTGCCCAGCAAGACTTCCAGCGCGAATAGCGCGCCTCCGAGTGGGGCATTGTAAACCGCCGCCAGTCCGGCGCCGGCTCCACAGGCGATCAACACGCGGCATTCATCCTGCGAGAGCCGGGCGCCGCGGCAAAGGGCTCCGGCGACAAGCGCTCCCATCTCGCGGGGTGCCACTTCACGTCCGAGCGGGGATCCCAGGCCGACGGTCAGGATCTGAAGCAGATCATGCGCGATTGTCGCGAGCGGCGGCATCTGCTTGCCGTTCTCGACAGAATCGCGGATGGATACCAGGGGCTTAGCGGCACGTCGGAGCGCCCCCCAGCCAATTCCGGCAATGGCGCCGCAAACCGAGAGAACGACAGCGCGCCGCAGTGGCGAAGAGGAAATGACGCCATTGAGAAAGCTCTCGCCTGAACCATACGCAAAGGCGAGATGTTGAATAAGGCGCAGCAGCCGGGCCAGCAGCATTCCGGCCATCCCCGCAGCGATACCGGTAAGCAGAGTGACCCACGCCAGTACCGACACCCGCCTGACCATGACCTATAAAAGCCCCGGAGTTCGACCCGCGACTTCCTCGAGTTCGGCCCCGGCAAGCAAGTAAGCCAGTTGCGCCTGGAGCAAATCAGCCTGGGCTTTGTAACTGGCGGCCGATGCCTGCTGCCGCGCTGAGACGCGAACCACACCCAGGGTCGACTCGTTTGTGGCGAGCCTTTCCCCTTCTTCACGCAATGCAACCTCCTCGTGGGCTACCTGGAGCATATGCGCGGTGCGTTCGAGCTTGTCGTAACTGCGCTGGATTCTGACGCTGACCGCCTCTTTCAGGCGCGTCAGATTTTCCTTTGCCTCAGCGAGCTTGGTCTCGTATTCGCGCACTTCAGCCCGGCGCTTGCCGAAATCGAAGACGTCATAATCGAGTGTCAAACCAAACGTGCCGAAGTTGTGGACCAGGAACGGCACTCCGTTCTGATAGCTTTGCCTTGCGACTGCGGTGATATCCGGGATGTACCTGGATTTCGCGACGGTCACCCCGGCCTTGGCACGCTCAACCTGTTCCACCGCGGCAAGGATCTCCGGATTCTCGCCAAAAGCGGACTGAACGTACTCCTCGCGCGGCCGAATCTGGAGAGTGGCAGGCTGAACGGGCGCTAATTCCAAGGGTGTGTCCAGGGGCAA
>JAFAHH010000713.1 GCA_019237355.1 Acetobacteraceae bacterium
CACGGCGCGGCGGGCCGAGGAATTTGCCCGCGGCATCTTAACGGGCGGCACCTTGTTCGAGGAGCTGGGGTTCTACTACGTGGGCCCGATCGATGGCCATAACCTCGACCATCTTCTGCCGGTGCTGCGCAACGTGCGCGACGCCGACGAAACCGGCCCGATTCTGGTGCATGCGGTGACGCAGAAGGGGCACGGCTATGCGCCGGCCGAGCGCTCGGCCGATAAATATCATGGCGTATCGAAATTCAATGTCATTACCGGTGAGCAGGCCAAGGCGCCGCCGGGTCCGCCGAGCTACACGAAGGTGTTTGCCGAGGCGCTGATTGCCGAGGCCGAGCGTGACCCGGCCATCATCGCCATTACGGCGGCGATGCCCTCGGGCACCGGGCTCGACCGGTTCGCCAAGCGGTTCCCGGAGCGCTGCTTCGATGTGGGGATTGCCGAGCAGCATGCGGTGACCTTTGCCGCCGGGCTGGCGACGGAGGGAATGAAACCATTCTGCGCCATCTATTCCACCTTTCTGCAGCGGGCCTATGACCAGGTGGTGCATGATGTGGCGATCCAGCGCCTGCCGGTGCGGTTTGCCATGGACCGGGCGGGGCCGGTGGGGGCGGATGGCGCAACCCATGCGGGAAGTTTCGATATTACTTATCTCGGCTGCCTGCCGGGGATGGTGCTGATGGCGCCCTCGGATGAGGCGGAGCTGGTGCATATGGTGGCGACGGCGGCGGCGATCGACGACCGGCCGAGTGCCGTGCGTTATCCGCGCGGTGACGGGCTTGGGGTGACGCTGCCCGCTTCGGGGGAGGTGCTCGAGCTAGGCCGCGGCCGGGTGTTGCGCGACGGGACGCATGTGGCGATCCTGTCGTACGGGACGCGGCTGGCGGATGCGCTTCGGGCGGCGGATGAGCTGGCGGCGCGGGGCTTGCCGGCGACGGTTGCCGATGCGCGGTTCGCCAAGCCGCTGGATACGGCGCTGGTGCAGCAATTGGCGCGGCATCACGAAGTGCTGATTACGGTCGAGGAAGGCGCGGTCGGCGGCTTTGGCGCGGCGGTGCTGCAGCATCTGGCCTGGGCTGGGTTGTTGGATGAGGGTTTGAAGGTGCGGCCGATGGTGCTGCCGGACCGGTTTATCGATCATGATACACAGCCGAAGCAGATTGCCGCGGCCGGGCTGGGGGCGAGGGATATTGTTGCGGCGGCGCTGGGGGCTGTGGGGGTTGAGAATCGCTTATTGAAAATCGCGCCGGTGGGATGATTGTCCGGCGACAGACGCAGCCAATCTTATATTTGCATGTGACCAGTCCCCGAGCAGGTTAAGGAATGATGGCACAAGGGCGCCGCGGTTTCATTGTTCTCGCTGGGCTTAGCTTCTTGGCTGGAGGCCGCGCCTTCGCCGTTGGGATTGATCAAGTGGCGACGCCGATCGCGAGTCTCCAGCAAGGACTGCTCACGGTCATGAAGGCGGGAAAATCGACGCCATTCGAGCAGCGCTACAATCTGCTGGCACCGATCATCGAGCGAGTGTTCGATGTGCCGCAGATCCTACGTGCAAGCGTCGGTCTGACCTGGTCCAGCATACCCCCCCAGCAGCAACAGGCCTTGCTACAGGTATTCCAACGTTACACGGTCGCCACGTTCGTATCCAATTTCGACAGTTATAATGGACAGCGGTTCAACATATCCCCACAGCTTCGCACTGTGGGTAATGACGTGGTTGTTGATACGCAACTCGTGTCGACGGATGGTACGGTCCATCGATTGGATTACGTCATGCGCCAGGAGGGTTACTCCTGGAAGGTGGTCGATGTCCTTTCTGACGGCTCGATCAGCCAGGTGGCCACCCAGCGCTCGGACTTCGTCTCGGTGCTGCGGCAAGGCGGGGCTCCGGCCCTGATTGCCAGGCTACAGCAGAAAGTGGCCAACTTGTCAGGAGGCTAGCCGTCCACGTGACATTCGCACTCGTGATGGGCTCCGCCGCCTGGATCAGCGGCGCAATAGGACTGGCTGGGCTGGTTCAGTCGACCGCTGGATTCGCGATGGTGCGCCGGTTCGTGGCGCAGCCAACGCCTGCGCCGGGGTATCGTCCGCCGGTTACTATCCTTAAGCCGCTCTATGGCCATGAGCCGCTACTCGAACAGGCGCTCGCCACCGCTTGCTCCCAGAACTATCCGGAGTATCAGATCGTCTTCGGTGTAACCCGATCCCGGGATCCAGCCTTGGCGGTAGTGCATCGGTTGCAGACGCGCTTTCCTCACGCCGATATCGCGGTTGTGGTGAACGCCGATCAGCATGGCCAAAATCGCAAGGTCAGCAATCTCATGAATATGCTGCAAGCGGCTAAGCACGATGTGATCGTGATCGCGGATAGTGACATCCATGCGTTGCCGGACTACCTGGACAGGTTAGTTGCGGCGTTGGAACAGCCTAGAGTTGGCCTGGTGACGACGTTATATACGGGGTGGCCGGTTTCAGCGCGGGTGGTGCCGCAGCTTGGAGCCGCGCAGATCAATTATGGATTTCTGCCGAGCGTGCTATTCGGCCGCGCGTTGGGGCGGCAGGATTGCCTGGGCGCGACGATGGCGCTGAACCGCGCGACCCTCGGTCGGATCGGCGGGTTCGAGGCACTCGTTCCGCATCTGGCCGACGACAATGTGCTCGGGCGTAAAGTCCGGGAGCTGGGCCTGCACGTACAACTAGCATCTGCTGTTCCGTCGACAACCGTTCCGGAAGAGACCATCGGTGCCCTCTTTCGCCACGAACTGCGCTGGGCGCGAACGATACGGAGGCTGGCCCCGGCGGGTTTCGCTGCCTCCGCGCTGCAATACTCCCTGGGCTGGGCCGCGCTCGCGGCCGCGCTCGCCGGGTCAGCGTGGGGTTTGGTGCTGTTCGGCGGTGTCTGGGCGGTCCGCTCGGCGCTGGCGCGCGGCATTGACACCGCATTGCGGCGCCAGGGGAGCGCCCCCGTTGGATTACGCGCGCCGATCTGGCTTTTGCCGTTGCGCGATCTCTTGTCACTGATCGTCATGGCTTCGAGCTATTTCGGACGGCATGTCGAATGGCGCGGTCACGATCTAATCGCGGACAGCGGTCGCCCGCTCTCTCCCGCAACTTTGGGCCTCGAGGAGGCAGTGAACCCGAGATGATGAAGACTCTTTTTCTCCAGCCCCCTTCGTATGATGGCTTTGATGGCGGTGCTGGCTCGCGTTACCAGGCCCGGCGCGAGATCCGCTCCTTTTGGTTTCCGACTTGGCTGGCCCAGCCGGCAGCGCTCGTGCCGGAAAGCCGCCTCATTGATGCGCCGCCGGCCCGGATGCGCCTCGAGCCGATCCTCGCGCAGGCGCGTCACTACGAGCTATGCGTGATCCATACTTCAACGCCGTCTTTTGCTGCGGATGTGACGGTAGCGCGGGCGCTGAAGGATGCGAATCCGGGCTTGAAGATCGGCTTCGTCGGGGCCAAAGTTGCGGTGCAGCCGGCGGAAAGCCTGCAACAAGGTGAGGCGATTGATTTTGTCGCCCGCAATGAGTTTGATTTCACGATTAGGGAAATCGCCGAGGGGCGGGATTTCGCCGCCGTGGATGGCATCTCTTATCGAAGGCCGGGCGGCGCCATCCTGCATAATAAGGACCGGGCCATCCTGGAGGATATGGATCAGCTTCCGTTCGTCACTGAGGTGTATAAGCGGGATCTTCGCATCGAGGATTATTTCATCGGCTACTTACTGCACCCTTACATATCCCTCTACACCGGCCGGGGCTGCAAGTCCCGCTGCACGTTCTGCCTCTGGCCGCAAACCGTGGGTGGGCATCGCTATCGGGTGCGCTCGCCGGGTCATGTGAGGGAAGAGATCCGGCTAGCGCGGCGGTATTTCCCGCAGATGCGAGAGGTCTTTTTCGACGACGATACGTTTACTGACAATCTACCGCGGGCTGAGGCGATTGCGAAAGAGCTGGGCAAGATGGGCGTGACCTGGTCTTGCAACGCCAAGGCCAATGTGCCGCGCGAGACGCTCAAGGTGCTCAAGGATAACGGGTTGCGGCTCCTGCTCGTTGGTTACGAGAGCGGCAATCAGCAGATCCTGCACAATATCAAGAAAGGCATGCGTATCGAGGTGGCAAAGCGGTTCACTAAGGATTGTCACGAGCTCGGGATTAAAATCCACGGCACGTTCATTCTCGGCCTGCCCGGCGAGACCCGGGAAACCATCGAAGAGACGATCCGCTTTGCCACAGAGATCAATCCCCATACCTTGCAGGTTTCTCTCGCGGCGCCCTATCCCGGGACTTTCCTCTACAACCAAGCCGTCGAGAATGGCTGGCTCGATACCAAACATGCCGAACTGGTCGATGAGCACGGGATCCAAATCGCGCCGCTACACTATCCTCATCTGACCCACACGGAGATATTCGACAGCGTAGAAATCTTCTATCGCCGGTTTTATCTCCGTGCGCCTAAGATCGCATCTATCGTAGGTGAGATGGTGCGCAGCCCGCAAATGATGAAACGCCGCCTTCGCGAGGGGGTGGAGTTCTTCCAGTTCCTGCGCGAGCGTCACGACGCTGCCTGAGCGGTGCCTGCCCAAAGACCTGCCGCGGAGCGGGTCTTGCTTTGTGCCGACGACTTCGGACTCTGCCAATCGGTCAATGAGGCGGTTGAACAGGCGCATCGCGAGGGCGCGTTGCATGCCGCCAGTCTCATGGTGGCCGGCCCGGCGGTCGCTGATGCGGTGCGCCGGGCCCGCGCACTACCCCGGCTGCGGGTAGGGCTGCACCTTGTAACCATTGAAGGACCGGCGATCCTGCCGCGCAGGGCGATCCCGGATCTCATCGATGCGCGGGGCTGGTTTCCTCGGGATCAATTTCGCCTCGGCTGGAAATATTTTTTCAGCGCCGGGGCCCGGCGGCAGCTCGCGGTGGAAATCCGCGCCCAGTACGAGGCATTCGCAGCAACAGGGCTGGAACTCGACCACGCAAACGCGCATAAGCATATGCACCTCCACCCCGTGGTCGGGCGCCTACTGATCGATATCGGCCGGGAATATGGATTGCGCGCGGTTCGAATTCCTGCCGAGCCGCCTAGGGTGCTCGCACGGTGCGGAGCACGGCCATCTTTTGGTGATCGCGCCCTTTATGCTTGGACCCGCTGGCTGCGACGTTACGCAAGCCGAGCCGGGCTTGAAATGACGGATGCTTGCTTCGGCCTGCTTTGGAGCGGCCATATGACCGCCGAACGGATAAGCTGTTTGCTCGCTCATTTGCCGCCAGGGACAAGCGAGATCTACTTCCATCCGGCCACGCGAAAGGATCCGTGTCTTCAAGCGCTGATGCGGGGCTATGAACATCAAGCGGAGTTGGCTGCATTAACGGATGCTGGGGTGGTTGCCGATATCGGAGCGGCCGCGTTTTGTTGCCAAATTTCCAGCCGCCGATCGCCTTGAACCCATGTTTGGTGTCCCCCCATCCTGGCTCAGGCAGCCGCACAAGCACGCTTCGCTGTAGCCGCTCGGTGTAATTGCGCCGGTAATTGCCTGCTGGCCTTCCCGGATCCGGTCACTGCGGATCCGAGCTTTTCAATGACACCGACCGGCTCGTGGCCGATGGTCAAGCCGCGTTGCACCGCATATTCTCCCTTGAGAACCTGAATATCGGTGCCGCGTATCGTGGCCGTGATTATGCGCAGCAATGCGTCGAGCGGACCCACCTCGGGAACCGGCTTTTCGTCGCGCACCATCCCGGCCGGGCTCCACGAATACCGCTGCTTGCATTTTCCTGGGCATCTTGCACCCTCCCTAGATTGTAAGGAATAGGGTGATGACTTCGCCAGCCCTCTGCGCTTGATCCAGATCAAAGCGCGCGGGCGCTCGGCAGGGCAATAGCAGGACGGGCTCAATCGCCTAGCCCGCTTGCACGGGGGCTGACGAGGCTACCGCCGTAGCCGCTGGCAAATCCAAGGAAGGCTATGATCCAGAGGGACCCGGCAACCAGCTATCCAGGAGTTGGATCGGGCATAAGAGAAACCAACACGCGGACAACAGCGGCTGATACTATCGCGATATAGATCAGCGTCGTGAGCGCGCCTGCCGTTAACGGGCGCCCAGTATGGCCGAGTGATACCCGACTCATGACCGCGAGGGTCATTACACCGATCGCACCGGCGGTCCAGGCGTGCAAGGCGCCGCTTTGAGGAACGGGGCCGGGCACGAAGATTGAAGGCCCAACCAACAAGAATCCCGCTGGCCGCCCAGCGACCCAGATTGACACGAGAAGCATCAGCGGCCAGCCCTGTAACCGCGCCCGTCCTGTCCAGTTCGGAATAGCAGTGAGCAAGAACCCGGAAAGCACGGCCGAGAGATAGCCGCGGCGGCCTGGCGGGCCAGCATCTCGGCACCGAACAGCATCTCGTGCATGTGCCATTGCAGCGGGTCGAATCGCGTCGGCAGCGTGGTGCCTGCAGCCAAGATCGCCAGCCAGATCGCCATTGCGACCGCCGAAAACGCCGCCGCCGACAGGAATAGCGGCCGGAAAGCCTGGCTGAGGAAGGCAATCGTGGGACCGGATAAAAAGTCCGCGAAGGCCTTGCGAGTAATTACGTCCATGGCTTTCGCCTCTCGATCGCGCTCACGCCGGTGACGCACGCTGCGTGGTCGCCAGGCAAAGTACTGCGTGCTATTGACGGGCTGTCAGTTCATGTTGAGTGCAGCTTGCAACATGCCATACAGCAAGAGACGGAAAAGCCCCCACACATGATCGGGTTCGCCGGTGTTCCGTCGAAGAGTTTTTGCTGCCGTGTTTCTTGACCGGCTGAACGCGGGACGGCTGGATCCGCACTGGTGGCGGTCGATTCTGTTCACGCTGCTCCTCCTCGGCCTGGTCATTGCCGGGATCGGCACAGACTGGGAGTTTCCCATCGCGGCCTTAGCGATCTGCACCGTGGGCTTTGGGTTTTTCTATATTGTATTTCCAGGCGGAATGCATTTCGGTATAACCATCGCGAATCTGCTCGCCGTTTATGCGTGCACTTTCGTCTTCTTCCGGGAGGCGAATTTCGCTGCGGCACCCCGCGGCGCCGCGATTCTTGCTCTGCCGCTGCCGGTGATCGGGTTCTTAGCCGCCTGCTTTCTGCGCCGGAGCGAGGTCGCGGGGCGATCCGCGCACGCCGCCTTCGGGCGCTGGACCGTCTGCCCAGGTTGTGTCGGTGGTCCCGGGCACCTTGTATCGCATCGCCCAATTCTCGGCCGGGGGGAGTGCAATTCTTCGTTCAAGGGAAACTCGCCCGCCTCGCCGCTTACCCGTGCGCTTGCCGCGCTCGAGGTAGTCTCGGGCTTATGATCTCGCTGAAACCGAACAGCAGGACCAATGCGATACGCCGGGCTTGGGGCGGAGCGTCGGCCGAAACCCACAGAACGGTCTACCCACGCGCTGGATCATCGGGATCGGTAAGCGCCGGATGGAAAGCGGAGTTACATCATGATGGTTTCGAACCCTAAGGGTGTGCAAGCTTGTTTTCTGATCTGGCGGAGGGTGACCTTGGCCGTATCGCTTATCATCGCGGGAGCCATGCACGGTCGCGCTCAGGACGTGGCTGCTGGGCGCCATCTTGCGGAGACGTGGTGCGCCGGGTGCCATATGGTGGCACCCGATGCAACCCGATCCCCCAATGACGCTATTCCAAGCTTTGCGGCGATCGCCCAAATGCCCTCGACCACAATGAGCTCGCTGAACGCCTTTCTTCAGTCTCCTCATCCGCCCATGCCGGATTTGAAGCTCAGCCGCACCGAGATAAGTGACATTTCAGCTTACATTCTAAGCCTCAGACCCCGATAACGTTATAAATGGGCGGATGCCCAACAATGTGGAACTCCAAATGATCTTCAACATCCTTCACACCAGGGATGTTGCGCGCTGCCACAACAATAGCTTTGCGCTCCTCGTCGTTCCAGACGAAGCCCCATAGATGGACCACGCCATCGCTTACGATCACGTTCGTATGCAGCAGGGAGGACATCCAGGGCTGGGCTGATATTTCCTGCCAAACAGCTTCCCTGATTGCTTCGTCATCGATGCGAGAACTCTTAGCCGGTTCCGTTGCACGGCTCGCAAGTGCCTGGATCAGATTTGCCCGGCTTACCATCCCTACAAGCTTTTCACCCTGAAGAACAGGCAGTCGCTTGATGTGGCGGGATTCCATTGTGTCGGCTATATCCGGAACCGGTGTATCCACATCAATGGTAATGACATCTTCAGTCATTACGTCGCTTGCGCGTTTCCCGTGCGATTTGACATAGTCTTCGGCGAGCGTTGCGCCGGAGGTAAAGAACTCAAGCCAGCGCGACCTCCGGCGTTCTGTGCCCATCTCGATGCGCCGAAGCAGATCACCCTCGCTTACAATTCCCACCAAGCGGCCGTTCTGCACAACAGGAACCCCGCTGATGCGGTTCTCCATCATTGTCCTTGCAAGATCGGCCACCGAGGTGTCGGGACTAACGGTTATAACTTCGGGCGTCATGATCTCAGATGCTTTCATCACAGCCTCTCCTGATAGCGCCTTTGGTGAAGCCCGTCTTCTCGCACCCTGATCCGCCGGCACGGATGATGGTGCCGGTGGGCCAGGCTCTTCCTCTGCTCCGGGCTCGAACTATCCTATCGAAAAGCCCACTACGGGTTCGAGCGTCTGAATTTCATTCTCGACCTTGTTAACGCCCGGTATGTTTTCCGCGGCGACTCTAAGCGCGGTGCGGATCAAGCTGTCTAGCGCGACGCCTGAAAGGGTCACGACCCCATCCTTAACGGTAATGGAGATGTCCCGAGGACGGAACCAATCTTTATCGTCTAGCTCCGATAATAGCGCCTTGTGGATCGCTTCATCTCCGGCCTCCGGTACTCCTCGGGGTTGAAGGGCTCCGGCCAGCGCCCGAAGCAAATCGAAGCGGCTGATCATGCCGGTCAGCTTGCGATCACGCAGCACCGGTACACGCTTGATGTTCTCACGTTCCATGATGGAGACCACCTCCTCAAGAGGCGTATCCTCCGCGACTGTGACCACGTTACCCATCATGAGATCGCCGACGCGCTGGCTATGTGTTCGTACGTACTCAGCGGCGCTATGGCTCGACCCGAACAGGACTTCGAGCCACCGGGAGCGATGCTTCTCGGTTCCCGTTTCAGACCGGCGCAGTAGGTCGCCCTCGGTCAACATCCCGACCACCTCTCCGCCCTCGTCTACGATCGGTAATCCACTTACCCGGGCCTCCGCCATTTTACTGATCGCAGCAGCGACTCTTGTCTCCGGCGTTACCGTCAGTGGGGCGGGACTCATCACGTTTCTGGCAATCATGGCCCTCTCCTTGGGTTAGAGCGCCACTATGGCCGGCACACTCGTGCGCCTCCTTGATCTAGCGCAAAACCCAGCAACGGGCACCCAGGCGCCACGCCGGGTAATCCTGACCGGCAAGACCAGCGCTTCTGTAAGTACGGGCATTCTTATGGATGTCGATCCGGGGCAACCTCAGCGGCTGGCCGAAGAGGATCATACGTCCTGAGGTCGAGCTCCGGCTCCTCGCCCATAGCCAATTGCGCCAGGAGGCGCCCGGCGAAGGGGCCGATCGTCAGGCCTGATGGTCCCAGCCCGTTGCCGATGATCAGCCCATTCAGCGCCGCAACCCGCCCCAGCATCGGGCTTAGGTCCGGGCCTATGGGACGAAAGCCGATGCGCGTCTCAACCAAGGTGGCCGGCCCGAGCCCGGGTGCGACTGCGAGAGCCTCGTTGAGCACCTCGGCTTGGCCGGCGGCCGTGACGCGGTAGTCGAAGCCGGCGCCGGTCTCACGCGTGGCCCCGGCCACCACCCGGGAGCCGCCGAAAGCGACTAGGTAGTGGCTGCCGGAGGGCAGCACGATCGGCCAGGCCTCGGTATCGGCACCTTCAAGCCGCAGGTGAATGATCTGCCCGCGCTGCGGCGTGACCGCGAGGCCTATGCCCAGGGGCTTCAGCAGCTCTGGTGCCCAGGCCCCGGCAGCAACGACCACGCAATCCGCTTCGATCGCCTCGGCAGCGAGTCGGATGCCGATCACGCGGCCGTCGCGGGCGAGCAGCTTGGCGGCGCTGCTGTGGAAGCGCGCTGCCCGCCGTTCAGCCGCACACCGTAATGCATTGACCAGCAACCGCCCATCGACGCGGGCTCCACCGCTGACATGGACCGCGGCGAGATCCAGACATAGCGGTGGAAACAGCGCACGGGCCTCCCTAGGCGGGAGCCGTGTGACCTCGCCGGCTTCCGGTGCCTCCGCTCGCCGGGCTCGCACCTCCTGCTCGATGCGGTCGAGTTCCTTCTCATCTGCCGCGACGGAGAGGGCGCCGACTCTGCGATAGCCGATATCGAACTCGCCCTCTTCGCCAAGGAGCTGCACCAGGGTGGGATAGTAGAGTGCGCCGGCATCCGCGATGCGGCGCCAGTTGGGATCGACGCGGCCTGAGGACCACGGTGAGACGATGCCCGCCCCGGCCGCGGTGGCGCGCCCGGCATGGCCCTGGTCGGCCACGACTACTTCGACGCCGGCCAGGGCCAGATGAAACGCGGTGCTGGCACCGAGCACACCCGCACCGATGATCGCAACGCGCATTGGTCCGCCTTTCCGAATCGAAGCTCCCTCATAGCTCGACCCATCGAGAGCCGGCGCGCTCGCTTCGGTTAAGGTACAATCTTTAGAGCATGACTTTAGCGCATGATGCTTCGACCAGAAGCCATCATGCTCTAATCGAGAAGACACGATGCTGGTTCGCTTAGCCCCGTTCGGTTTCGTGCTCCTTTGGAGTTCCTCATTCGTTGCGGCGAAGGCCGGACTCCAGCGCCTCTCTCCTTTGCTGTTCGTTTCGATACGGGTGGCAGGCTGCGCGGCCGTGCTGATTATGACGATGCTTCTCCTGCGCCGCTCGTGGAGGCCGCTTGCTGGGTGGAATTGGTTGCATTGCTCAGTCGCGGGCGCCCTCCTCAATGCGATCGGCCTGATGGCGCCACATGTCGGGCTGCGGCTTGCGCCAGCGGCGCAGATCGCCCTGGTGCAATCCTTGACGCCGCTGCTGACCGCGGCGGCGGGCGTGCTGGTCGTGCGTGAGCGCCTGTGGCCCTCGCAATGGGCGGGCCTGGTGCTCGGGGTCATCGGCGTCGGATTGGTGGTAGGGCAGGCGGCTTTCCAGAGCCCTACGCAGTTCGGCGGGCTCGCCCTGGCCTTCCTTGGTGTCCTCGGCCTGGTCGCCGGCACGCTCTATTTCGCCCGGTTCTGCCGTGGGATCGCTATGCTCCCAGGGGCGGCAGCCCAGTTCACCGCTGCGGCGCTGGTCGCGGGGCTCGGGGCTGCTCTCCTCGAGAGGCCGCGGGCCGATTGGACGAGCCTGGCCATGGCCGCGGTCGTCTGGAATACGGTGATGGTCTCGCTCGGCGGCATGAGTCTGTACTATGCGATGCTCAGCCGCGGCACTGCCGCCCAAACCACAGCGAATTTTTACCTCGTGCCAGGCACAGTGGCGCTATTGGCATGGGTGCTTCTCGGCGAGGAACTCAGTCTTTTCGCCGTGCTGGGCCTCGTTACTGCCTCAGCGGGCTGCTGGCTCGTCCGTGCCCGGCCTGCGTTGGCGGGAGCGCAACATCCCGCTCCAGCCGGCCAAGCTAGAGCGGTTTCCACTGACGTGGAACCGCTCTAGCTTGGTTTTGCGAGCAGATTCACGCGATTTGAACCACCTTCGGCGGTTCCAGGTGATCGCGATCTGCTTTAGGATCCAATGGAAATGATACCAGCCTGGTGCGCCTGATGCGCTGTAGTCTGGTCTGTTTTCTGGTTCCCGATGCGCGGGCTGATGTGGTGAAAGACGTGGGCGATGGTCCGGCGCACGCCCCACTCCGATCGCGACGGCCGTGCCGGCGGCGCCGGAAACCAAAAACCGGTAACGCGCCGGCAAACGGGGCGGCGGGGCTCCAGCCTACAAGCTTGTTAACGGCCACCTCGGGCGCGGCTCGAAGTCGAGGGCGCTGGATAATCCAAGTCGCAACCGCTCATGCCCGGCCCATGCCACCATCAAGGCATTATCCGTGCAGAGCCGCGGAGGCGGAGCGAAGAGCTTCAGCCCCCGCACATGCAACGCGGCGAACAGCTCGTGACGGATTGCGGCATTTGCAGCAACACCTCCTGCCGCGACGACCAGCCGCACTCCCTCCGCCATCTCAATTGCATGTGCGACCCGGTCCGCCAGAACCTCAGCAACGGCCCGCTGAAAGCTCGCAGCCATGTCTGCTGCGGCTCGCGCCGAGAGCGAACCCGGGGGGTGCCGCGCGACTTCTTGCGCCACGGCGGTCTTCAACCCTGAAAATGAAAAATTGCAGCCCGGTCGTCCCAGCAACGGGCGCGGGAATGGATAGCGCTCTGGGTTTCCCGACGCGGCCAGCCGCTCCAATGCCGGCCCGCCTGGCCAGGGCAGGCCTAGCAACTTGCCAACTTTGTCAAATGCTTCCCCAACGGCATCGTCTAACGTACCGCCCAAGGAGCGATATCGGGCAACAGCCTGGACCAGAACGCACTGACAGTGCCCGCCTGAGACCAGCAGGAGCAGATAGGGAAATTGCACCGGCTCAGCCGAAAGTCCCGGAAGGCGCGCGGTTAATGCATGGGCTTCCAGGTGATTCACCGCGACGTAAGGGAGATTGTGTGCCAAAGCGATACCCTTGGCGAGCCCGGTCCCGACAATAAGCCCGCCGATCAACCCCGGCCCAGCAGTTGCCGCCACGCCAGCTAACTCGGCATAGGCCACCCCAGCCTGACGCATTACCCCGCTCACCAGGGAAGGCAGATGCGCGAGATGCGCCCGGGCGGCGATCTCGGGGACAACGCCACCGTATGGCGCATGGTCCCCAACTTGGCTCAGCAGAGCCTCCGCCAGCACGAGCCCATTCGCATCCAGAACCGCAGCGGCGGTCTCGTCGCATGAGGTTTCGATGCCTAAGATCGGACCTGAAACCTCATCGCCTGGTTCTATCTTTGGTTTAGTCACCTCATGGCATGCCAGTCCGGTTTATCTTTTCTTTCATTCGAACGCTGGCGGTAATAGGCTAAGCCATGACGTTCGCACATCCTTTTGCGCGCCCCGCTGATCGGACGCATCCAATCGTCGCGCCCCATGAGCGGCCCTTGCCGCTGCGGGTCGGGACCCGAGCATCGCCGCTCGCCTTGGTCCAAACGCGCGCGTTCCTATGGGTTCTAAGCCGGTTTTGCCCGGTGCTGCGCCGTATGGACGTCTTCCAAGAACATCCGATCCGGACCACCGGAGATGCGGTGCAGGACCGGCGTCTCGCGGAAATCGGGGGAAAGGGGCTATTTGCGAAGGAAATTCACGAAGCGTTAGCCGATCGCCGGATCGACTTTGCCGTGCATAGTCTCAAGGATCTAGAGACGGAGTTGCCGCCCGGTATCGTGTTAGCGTGCACCCTGCGGCGGGAAGACGCACGGGATGCGTTGATTCTCGGGGAGCATTGCGGAGAGGGCGATCCCGCCGATCCATGGGTCGCCCTCCCGCCGGGTGCCGTTGTGGGTACGGCATCGGTACGGCGACAAGCGCAACTTCTGCATTCCAGGCCAGACCTCCGCGTTACGGTGCTTCGGGGCAACGTTCAGACCCGGCTAGATCGCCTCGCCCAAGGCTCCTGCGATGCGACCCTTCTCGCACTGGCCGGCCTGGTCCGGCTGGGGATTGCGGGCCGGGCGTCGGTGGTTCTTGACCCGGATGCGATGGTCCCCTCAGCGGGCCAGGGCATTATCGGCGTAACGGTCCGCGCCGACGACACCGAGTTGCACGAATTGCTTGCCGCCATCGAGGACCCGGAGGCGCGGGCAGTTTCGACCGCGGAGCGGGCGCTGCTTGCAGCACTTGATGGGTCATGCCGCACGCCTATCGGCGGGCATGCCCGCCTACTGCCGGATGGCCGCCTGCATCTGCTTGGGTTAGTGGCGCGGGCAGACGGGTCGTTTCTGCTCAAGCGCAGCATCGCGGGCAGTGCCCGCGAAGCCGCAAAGCTCGGCGCCGAACTGGGCACAAGCCTTAGAGCCGATTCGCCGTCCGACATCTTCTTGTGAGCGGGCCGGGGTGGGCGATCGGGCTTGCAAAGGCGGTGTCTTGCTGACCCGGCCCGAGCCCGGTGCCTCAGAAACCGCTGCCCGGCTTTCGACGGAGGGGTTCACGCCTATTATCGCCCCCCTCCTGACTATCCGACCGCTCGCTGCGCGTTTTCCGCCAGTAGGCCAAGTCCAAGGCCTTCTGGTCACGAGTAGCAATGCGTTACCCGGAATTCCGGAGCAGTACCGGGGCTTGGCCCTCTTCGCCGTCGGCGATGCAACGGCGGCCCGTGCCGAGCGGTTAGGGTTCAGCCGAGTAATGA
>JAFAHH010000735.1 GCA_019237355.1 Acetobacteraceae bacterium
GCCATCGTTGTTACGTTTCGACTCCGACTGATCTCGGCCCCGGAGGACGGCGTGCGCGAAATAAATCGCGAATGCAGCGGCCAAAATCGCGGCGTCGATTGGGCGCAGGCCCCGCCAAGCCGGCGGCAGGGTTAAAGCTGCGAGCAGCAGCACAACGAGGAGATAGGGCGAGAACTGCACCGGCACCGTCTCCCCCCCAATTGGGGGTGGCGATTCTTGGTCCTGCCTGCGCTGCCGCCCGAACCAGCGAGCGGCAACCCAGGAGATACTGAGGATAACCGGCAGCGCTGGCACGTTGGCGCCGAGGTCGGTGCCGAGGCCGATATCGGGCCAGCGAAAAATCGCGCTGACCGTGTTGACCGCAAGCTCCGGGCTGCTGGTCGCCAGTGCTAACACGGTGCCGGCCGCAGTTTCGGGCAGTCCCCAGTGCCGGCGTAACCCACCGAGCAAATTGGAAACGCGCTCGGCACCCCAGTGCATCGCGCCGATGCCGCCCAGTATCAGGGGAAACCAGAGGGCTAGGGCGCCGAGGTGCTGCGGCTTCATGCAACTGATCCGGTGGTCTGCTGGAGACGATTTGTTTAGGCCTCACAACTTTGGCAAGCTTTCGTTCTTGGGCATTTTCTGCCGCGCTCTCAGCCTGTCCGCGGCCGACGTGAGCTTCTGAAGGATTGGCATGCACTTATACGAGTATCGCGTCGCTGCTGTGCTAAACGATGAGCGTGACTTGTTGGTGGGCGGGAATACTAATGCGGCGGCTGGGCGAACCACACCGGTACCGTCGCACGGTTATCTTCGGCCGTCTGGCGAATTTGGCTGTCCCGGTGTTGGCGATAGAGGCTTCGGAAGGTGGCATACGGGTCAAGCGCCGTTTTCTTGATGTTATCAACATCCTGAAGATGGCGTTGGCGTTCATCTACGGCGGACATGGTATTTCTGCTCCAGCGCAGCGCCGTTACGGCCGCGCCCTGACCGAACCCGGTAGCCGGACCAAACGCCAAATCCGCCCCGTACCCGGCCGCATCCCGGGGGCTCGATGGCCCCAATAGCGGCAAGAACAGAAATGGCCCGCTGGGAATGCCCCACAGGGCCAAAGTTATGCCAGCATCCGTCTCGTGCGCCGGGTAGCCCCAATCTTTCGCTACATCAAAGATGCCAACCACCCCGACCGTGGTATTGATCAGAAAGCGCATCGTCGTGTCGCCTGCGCGACGCGGTTTGCCTGCAGCATGTCATTGGCCAGGCGGACCGGCGTGGTCAGATTAACTAGGAAGTTGTGCACGCCATTCCGAACCGGCCCGGGAACAACCCTTTGGTAGCCGGAGGCGACCGGCCGCAACACGAGCGTATCCAGCTTGTTATTGATGGCGTAAAAGACCCGGTTCGTAGGCTCGAGCGGATCGTTGGTTTCGCGGTACTCCGCGAGCGCTTCAGGCTCGCTCGCCGGCGGCGGTGTGGCGCAGCTGGCCAGTATTCCCAGCAACGACGCGATCGGCAGGAGCTGGTTCAGGAGGAGGCGCATGTTTTCCTCGGCCGGGCCAAGCTGGCGGCGGTGGCCGGAAGAACCGAGCCATCCGCGCTAAACGACGAAGCGGCTTAAGCCTTCTATCACGCCGCAACGGTGCGAGACTCGGTAATCTTGTGTTCTCCAACCCCAGCGGGGCAACCCTAAATCTCCTCTTGGTTCGCTCGCGCCCAGTGTTTTCTTCTAAACCAAAAGTTGGTATCGCGGGTACGTTTACGGTGCTGAGACCCCATCCTGCTGAGCCATTCCCCAAGCCCCAATGGCTATGATAAGGTGTGAATCATCGCACTAACCCATTGCTGCTGCGTGTGCTGCTTGCTGATCCAAAAGTGAGCCAACTTGCCGCGCGCCGAGCCAGAGAGATGTCCGAAAAGACGGGTGCGGGGTCGCCTGAGACGGCGCTCCGGGTTGCCGGGCCGTGGAGCCTGGCCGCACGGCTAGACCGTTCCCCGCATTCAAACCTTTCCTCGTGGCCCCGGTCCCGGCAATCTGGCGCGCGACGCGGAGGACCGACGCGATGCGCCTTGCGATTGCCGCTCTTTTAGCGCTGCTTTCGTCTCTGCCCGGCCCCGGGGCGCGCGCCCAAGATGTGGTGAACGTCTACAACTGGACGGATTACATCGACCCGGCCATCATTACTGATTTCGAGCGCGAGACAGGCATCCATGTGCGCTACGACGTGTACGACAGCCTGGAGACCTTGGAAGCTAAGCTTTCCGCTGGACACTCGGGGTACGACGTGGTTGTGCCGACAAGCGAGCCGACGTTTTCGCGCCTGATCCAGGCTGGTGCGCTGAAGCCGCTGGATTGGTCGCGAATCCCGAACCGGGCCGGGCTGGACCGGGCGCTAATGCAGCGTGTCGAGACCTCCGACCCCGGCAATCATTATGGCGCGATTTACCTCTGGGGAACGATCGGGCTGGGCATTCTCCCGGACAAAGTGCGCGCCGCCGCTTCCAATGCGCCAATGGATAGCTGGGATTTGTTGTTCAAACCCGAGAATGCGCGCCGGCTGAAAGGGTGTGGGATCACGGTCCTCGACTCCGCGATTGATGTGATTCCGACGGTGCTTAAATATCTCGGCCGCGATCCGGACAGTACCGACCCGCATGACCTCGCGGCTGTAGAAAAGGTGCTGATCGGAATTCGCCCGTTTATCCGTACCTTCACCTCGGGGGGCACGATCAACGCCCTGGCGGGCGGAGAGACATGCGTTGCCATGGCCTATTCCGGGGATGTGATCCAGGCGCAGGTGCGGGCGCAGGAGGCGCGGCAAGGGGTAGAGGTGCGTTATGTGGCGCCGCGCCAGGGCGCCCAGCTCTGGTTCGATATGCTGGCCGTGCCCGACGATGCGCCAGACCCTTACGCTGCCTTCGCCTTCATCAATTACATCTTGAGGCCGGAGGTGATGGCCCGGATCACCAACAAGGTGCATTACGCCAATGCCGTTCCGGCAAGCCGGCTTTGGATCAATCGTGCCATCGCCGATGATCCCGATGTTTATCCGCCACCATTGGAAATGATCAATTTCTTCACGGTGCGCGCGGTGCCGCAAGCGGCGGAGCGGGTCCGCACACGGCTTTGGGCAAGGTTCAAGGCCGGAAGTTGAGGGCGCTGCTCCGTATCGAGCGGCTTTCGGTTCGCTACGGCGAAATTCAGGCATTGCGCGACGTCGACCTGGCCGTAGAGGCCGGCGAGATATTCGTGCTGCTCGGCGGGTCGGGTTCAGGCAAGACGACGTTGCTGCGCGCCATTGCGGGTTTCGTGCAGCCCCAGTCCGGCCGTGTTCTGGTCGATGGGCGGGACCTCACCGGCCTGCCGCCGCACCGGCGGCCAGTCAATACGATGTTTCAGTCCTATGCCCTGTTTCCGCATCTCCGGGTGGCCAGCAATATCGGGTTTGGGCTGCGGGAGGCGGGGCGGACCCGGGCGGAAATCGCGCGCCGGGTCGCGGAGATGCTGGAGCTGGTGCAGCTCGAGGGCTATGGCGCGCGCTGGCCGCATGAGCTCTCGGGTGGGCAGCGGCAGCGCGCGGCGCTGGCCCGCGCGCTGGCGCTCAATCCGCGCTTGCTTTTGCTCGATGAGCCGCTTTCGGCGCTCGACCGGATACTGCGCGAGCAAACGCGCGCGGAGCTTGTGTCGCTGCAACGGCGCCTGGGCACCACATTCATCCTGGTAACCCATGACCAGGATGAGGCGATGAGCATGGGGACCCGCGTCGCCGTGCTGCGTGAGGGCCGGCTCGAGCAGGTGGGCCGGCCCCAGGAGGTGTATGAGCGGCCGGCGAATCGTTTCGTTGCAAGCTTTATAGGGTCGGCCAACATCCTGCCCGCGGTGGTCCGGTATGGCAGCTCGCGTGGGGCACTGTTGGACTGCGCGGGGTTTTCCGTGCGCGCCGCGGAGCCCGCCCCGGAGGGTGCGAGGGTGTTTCTGGCGCTGCGGCCGGAACGGGTTCGCTTGGGGCTGAGCGCCGGGAATCAGGTACAAGGGGTCGTTGCGGATTGCTCCTACCATGGTGAATCGTTGATGCTAACCGTGTCTATTGGCGCAGGAG
>JAFAHH010000073.1 GCA_019237355.1 Acetobacteraceae bacterium
GCGCCGGCCCAGGAAAAGGCGGGCGCCGTGTGGCCGTCCAAATAGACGCACCGACGACCACACCATCACAACGCCGGAGATCACGAAAAAGATATCGACTCCGGCTTCCCAGGGCAGCGGCTTCAACCAGGGAAATGGGCTCTCGCCGGGCCGGCCGGCGAAGGCGCCGGCCGCCTGCTCGGTATGTAGAAATGCCACGACCAAGGCAGCAACTGCGCGCAGCACCTGAACGTAAGGGAGCTGGGACCGCGCAGCTTGCATTATCAGAAGGCGAGCGCCGTCGCCTGCATCACCAGGGGCAGACTGCGAACCGTCCGCAGCACCGTTTCGGGCACTTTCTCGTCGATTGAAACCAAGCAGATGGCGTCTCCGCCTGGACTTGAGCGCCCCAGATGAAAGGTTGCGATGTTGATTCCGGCATCGGCCAAGGTAGCGCCAAAACGGCCGATGAAGCCCGGCTTATCCTGGTTCGTTACGTACAGCATATGCCGGGCGAAATCGGCCTCCACTGGAATGCCCTTGATCTCAACCAAGCGCGGCCGCTTGCCGGCGAACAAGGTTCCAGCAACCGAGCGGGTCTGTTCATCGGTTTGGATGGTGATGCGAACCAAGGTCTGATACTCGCTCGGGCGATCATGCACCGTCTCCGCCACATCGATGCCGCGCTCGCGGACTGCGACCGGGGCATTCACCATGTTGATCCCCTCCATCATTGGCGCGAGCAGCCCGGCCAGCGCCGCCGCGCTCAACGGACGGTGATTCAGTGCGGCAGCCTGGCCTTCATATTCGATCGAGACCCGGCGGATCACGCCTTCACGCGCCTGGGTAAGCTGGCCGGCAAAGCTACCCAGCAGGCGGCAGAGTTCCATGTAAGGCTTGAGCCTCGGGGCTTCCTCGGCGGTCACAGAGGGCATGTTCACGGCATTCGCAACCGCCCCCGTGAGTAGAAAGTCGCTCATCTGCTCGGCCACTTGCAGCGCCACATTCTCCTGCGCCTCGGCCGTCGCCGCGCCCAAATGCGGGGTACACACGACGTTCTCGAATGCGAATAGCGGGTTGCCGGTGGCCGGCTCCTCCTCGAACACATCCAGCGCGGCCCCAGCGACATGGCCGCCGCGGAGCGCATCCGCCAGCGCGTGTTCGTCGAGCAATCCGCCACGGGCACAATTGATGATCCGCACGCCAGGCTTGGTTTGGGCGATCGCTGCGCGCGAGAGCAGATTGCGCGTTGCGTCTGTGAGAGGCGTATGCAAGGTGATCACATCCGCCCGGGTAAGCAGCCCGTCAAGCTCGACCTTCTCCACGCCGAGATCGATGGCGCGCTTCTCCGTCAGATACGGGTCATAGGCAATTACTTTCATATGCAATCCAATCGCCCGGTTCGCGACGATGGACCCGATATTGCCGCATCCAATCAATCCCAAGGTCTTGCCGCTGAGTTCGACGCCCAGGAAGCGGTTCTTCTCCCATCTTCCGGCTTTCGTGGAGGCATTCGCTTCCGGGATTTGGCGGGCGAGGGCGAACATCAAGGCGATCGCATGCTCGGCCGTGGTGATAGCGTTGCCATGCGGCGTGTTCATGACCACGACGCCGCGGGCCGTCGCTGATTTCACGTCGACATTGTCGACGCCGATCCCCGCGCGGCCGACAACCTTCAGGTTTGCGGCGGCGTCGAGCAGCTCCTTGGTCACCTTAGTCGCGGACCGGATCGCGAGCCCGTCATAGGGCGGGATCACGGCGCGAAGCTCGGCCGGGGAAAGGCCTGGGCGTATGTCTACTTCAATCCCCCGGCGGTCGAAGATTTGCACGGCGGCCGGGGAGAGCTTGTCGCTGATGAGCACGGTCGGCATTGGGTCACTCCGCCGCGTGCGCGGGCGCGGATGCGGCTTGGACTGTGGCATAGGCCCAGTCGATCCACGGCAGCGCCGCCTCGATGTCGGCCCTCTCCACCGTAGCGCCGCCCCAAATCCGCAGACCCGGCGGCGCATCACGGTAAGCCCCGACGTCGAGCGCCGCCCCCTCCTGCTCCAGCAGAGTAGCGATTTGCTTCGCGACCTGGGCCCGTTCACCGGGCCCGAGCTGTTCGAACCAGGGAGCCGTAATCTTCAAGCAAATCGAAGTACAGGAGCGCGTGGCCGGGTCTTCGGCCAAGAAATCGACCCAGGGCGTGCGTGAGACCCAGGCCGCAATCGCCTGGAAATTAGCCTCGCTCCGGGCCACCAATGCAGGAAGGCCGCCGATCGCCTCAGCCCAGCGTAGTCCATCGAGGGCGTCTTCCACACAAAGCACGCTGGGTGTGTTGATGGTCTCGCCCTGGAAGATCCCCTCGATCAGCTTCCCGCCCTTGGTAAGCCTGAAAATTTTCGGCAACGGCCAGGGCGGCTGATAGGTCTCGAGCCGCTGGACGGCTCGCGGGGAGAGCGCCAGCATGCCGTGGGCCGCTTCCCCGCCGAGCACCTTCTGCCACGACCAGGTGACGACATCGAGCTTGGCCCAATCGAGCGCCATGGCAAAGGCGGCCGATGTGGCGTCGCAGATAATCAATCCCGCGCGATCGGCAGCAATCCAATCAGCATTTGGTACCCGTACGCCGGATGTCGTGCCATTCCAGGTAAACACGACGTCGTTCTGGAAATCGACTCGCCCGAGATCCGGCAGCCTGCCGTAGGGAGCGGTCAGTAACCTTGTATTCGGAAGCTTGAGCTGGCGGACAATGTCGTTCGCCCAGCCCTCGGAGAAGCTTTCGAATGTAAGCACATCCACGCGCCGGGCGCCAAGCAGGGACCAGAGCGCCATCTCGACCGCGCCTGTGTCGGAGGCCGGGACGATGCCCAGTTTCCAATCGGCGGGCATACCGAGGATGGCGCGGGAGCGTGCAATTACCTCGGCCAGGCGCGCCTTCG
>JAFAHH010000263.1 GCA_019237355.1 Acetobacteraceae bacterium
ACCGCCGGGGACCCGCTGTCGCCCGATCCGGCCCTGGGGGGCGCCGCCCTCGGGCTTGCCAGCCTCTACGCCTCGGCGGGCTTCTCTTCGGCGCCGGCCATGGCTGGATTCGCCAGCATGTCGGCCGGGCTCGGCTGATGCCTGCCCCCCGTCCCGCCGCCGGTCAGCTTCGCGGCGGCGGGATCGCGGCGAATCAGAGCCTCCCGCAACTTCTCGGTGGAATAGTTCAGCAGCCCATCCGCGCCGTATTATTTGCAAATATCCAGCTTCTCCTGAGAAGACGCCGCTGCGATTACCCGCGCGCCAGCCGTCTTGGCGATATCTATCGCGGCGAGGCCGCCCGCCGCCGCGCCCAGCACGAGCACGGTTTCGGCAGCAACCAACCCGGTGTGGTCGAGCAGCGCGTGCCACGAGGTGCCATATGCGAGCACGATCACGGATGCGACTTCGTATCTCACCCCTTCCGCCAAAACGAAGCAATTATCCGCACTCCCGATGGTCTCTTCAGCGAACCCGCCCAGGTTGCAATAACAGGTAACCCTCTGACCCGGCCGAGTCGTATTTGGACTTGCTTTAGCTGTCCACCAGCCGTGCCGACCCGCGAGGGATGCCACGACGGCCAATCGGGCCCGGCGCGTAATAAGGCTTGCAAGGGATTATCTGTCCGCGCAACGTAACTTGAAATGGGGAACGGCCATGCTACGGATGCTGTCCAAAGTGCTGGAAATCCTGGTTCTACAGTTTGTAGCCACAAGCATTTCGGCCTTTGGCATTTTAGGCGGGCCCGAACTCGCGTCCGCACAGCAACCCCCCGCGTTTGCAATCAGTCCCACTCCGCCGTCGGAATTGAATCCGACCGGAGGAGGGCCCGCCCAGGCGACCTTACAGCAGGCCGCGGAGTTTGCTTGGGAAGAATTTTTTGCTTTGAACTGGCCGGCTGGCCCGAGCGGGCAAATCACCCAGCGCGATACCCCCTCCCCGACCTGCGCGTTCGGAGATCAGTCCTCGAACTGCGCCGGCGCGCTGGTGTGGGAAACATTCCGAGGCAAGGTCGAAATATTTCCTGGTGACTTCAATCCTCCTCCGGGTTACAGCGCGACCGCTCCGTCATATGGATATGACGCCCCTCCGCAATACAATTACGGGACAAACCAAGATGGTTCTCCAGTGGGGCCTTGTCTGGGCCCGCCGCCTCCGCCGACCCCATGGGTGAATCTGGACGAAACCGACCAGATTACCGTGGATTCGATGTTTGCCGGCGTCGTCTCGGTTAAGCCCTCTGCCAACAATAGCGCACCACAGTTGATCCGTTATCTGGCCAAAGCCAATCGCACGGAATACGCCTATATTGCCAAGCATCAATGGTGGGATGGCAGTGCCCCGGTCGGGGATACCGCCACCTATGTTAAGGCCAACAAGCAAGACCCGCCGAATGGGGACAGCTATGTGTTGCTGCCCCCCAATACGAATGAGAAACAGAATACGATTGAGATAAAGGCGGGGTGGCGTGTGCTCGATCCCAGCAAAGAGGACAGCCGGAGATTTCACACAGCAACAGTGCGGTATTACGAAAAAGCCAGCAACGGCAACATCTGCTATCAACAAGCAACCTTCGCTCTCGTTTCTCTGCACATCATCCAAAAGACGCCGATGGCCCCCTACTTCATCTACGCAACCTTCGAGCAGGCGGACAACATTCTCGATGCCCACGGTAAGCCTGCGGAAGACGTCGACGGCGCTCGGCTTCAGGCGCCTACGCCGCCGACCACGCCTTCGGTAACGCTCAATGACACCGACCAGGTAAATTCCTCCTATCATATCCCTCCGCAGGTCGTGGTGCCGGCGAACGATGGGAACGCTGAGTATTGCGCAAAGCCTCCCGCGACTCCATCTAATATGCTGTTTTACCTCAATACTAACTTCAATCCCAACAATCCTAGCGCTCCCTCAGGGCTGCCTATTGGGGGTTACATTTGCATCAATCAGCGCGATAACGGTATTCCGCCAATCATCATCGACGCGAATACAACAGCTCACGCCCTAATTCAGAGCTACAGCGCTGCCCATGGCATCACGAATTCCGTGTGGCAGTATTATAAGCTTGTCAACGTACAGTACCTACCCATCAACAAGGATCACCCCGGCCTTTACGGCACCCAAACGGGAGAGAATGACTTCCTGCATGCCAGTAATCCGAGCACTTACTATCTCGCCAATATAGTCGTCGAAACCAACCGCCCCCTACAACTTTTCAGCGGAAGCTTGGTCCCAGGGGTTACTTCTAATACCACGGGCTCGAATAGCGACTACGACAGCCAATTCGGTGGCCAGCCTGGCCCGGGCATCCACAGCAACATGTTTTATGGAGGCAACGCTTACAACATGGGTGGCTGTATGGGATGCCACGGCGCCCAGGGCCAGAGCCGGGGCGGCGATTTCAGCGTGATCGTGGTTGAAGGACCAGTTCTGTCTCCGGAAGTGCCGGCACCGACTGGAATCACCGGAGCCGCCGTGATCGAACGCAACAGATCGTTGAACGTGATCCCACGCAATTACGGTCGAAATAGGCACTAATTGCACACCAAAAGGTAGCCTCTTACCATCCAGGAGCAAAGGAGAACTGCTGTGAGTACGAGCGTTGGATTCGCGAGCACAATCAAACCTTATTTCACTGACTGCTACCACCAGCATATGTTGACGGCGCCAACCCCTATCGATCTTTGGGACCCAAAGGCGGTGCAGCAAAAATTTCCGTTAATCAAAGCCAAAGTTGAGAGTGGTGATATGCCGGCCTCAGGTTGCCCGGAGGGTGTCTGGGACCCAAAAAAGCAAAACCAGTTTCTGAGCGATTTTGAGGCCTGGAAAAACGCGGGGTATCCTCCCTGATGGGCGCCAGCCAACGTTGGCAATCGCCAGGGTGGCGGTGGATCCCCGTCCGGGCGAGACGATGGTAGGGGCACCGATACCGGCCTGAGATAGCCGTGCTGAAGCGCCCCCCTGGAGGCCTGGCAGGGCATATCTCTCGGTTAAGGACCAGGAGTATCCTAACTCTATGACTGCATGACTGCGAACATCGATGGTTGCGCTGAGGTGATCACCTCGGCGCCGCGCCGGCGTCGCTGGCCGGCGGAAGAGAAGGCGCCGATCGTGCAGTAGACTTACGCAGCGCAAAGGGCAACATCGTCGCCGTGACGTCGGGCAGCGCCACCTACCATCTGGTCATCGCCAATGCCGGCGCCCAGCGCGGGTTCGCGCTGTCTACGGCCCCCGACGGCGCACCCAGCTGACCACGAGCTTCGCGCCGGCGGGATCGCGGCGGTCAGAGCGCGTAATGCAGGCTTACGGTTACCTCGCCCTCTCGCTGTTTCACGCGTTTACGGTCGGCGGCCAAGCTGCGTAGGAAATTGCGAAGGGCCGACAATCTTAGCCGCTTCTTCGTTGTCAACGTCATCCTTCAGCGGTTCCGGAGCGCGAGCGGTTTCAGAGTCGTGGGTGGCCCGGATCCCATGGTAATGAATGTTAAATCTCATATCAGTTCCATTATAGATGATAAGAAGCACGCCCTTCGGATGAAACGCATGTTTCTCGAGTATGTAAGCGATGACCTGCTGCGCTTCAGCGAGTGATGTCTTGGCGGTCTGGGGCTCGATCTTCCAAATGATTTGCTTGGCTCGCAAAAAGGCTAGAGCATGTTTGTTTTTAGCAGAAACAAACATGCGCTAGCGAGTCTTGTTCGAGAGCCGATTCACGCTTTCCGACGTTCCGCCTCGAGCGATCGTGCTCTAGCAGTTTGCTGAAAAAGGCCAGGGCCCTGCCCTGGACCCGTCATGCGTCGTGCGAAGAGCACGCTCCTCGCGTGACGAGCATGCTGTTCGCATGACGGGGCCGAAAGGCACCAGACCCCACCCACTAAGTGATTGGATTGCAAAGGCTCTGCCTTTGCTGGGATCCAGGGGCAAAGCCCCTGGCCTTCTTTCGTTGCTTTACGAATGACCGACTTCAGCGTTTTTCAGCAGACTGCGCTAGAGTGGCGGGAATCTCGATTGATCGGCATCACTCCAGGCTACCTCGCAAAACTTGGCGTGTACCGAGCCGGAACAGTAGCGTCAGCGCGATTGCTACTGTGAGATCGAGGGCCAGGGCTGCCGCCAATGCTGCGGACCGCAGGGGAAGGATAAATGATCTTGTGTAGCCAAGGCTTATGGCCCGGCAAGCAGGCTGGGTATCACTACCGCCTCACGTGCCAGGAGCTCGTATCGCCGCGTGTTGTCCAGCGCGTTGGTACGGACCACCACGCGTTCGCTGAACCCGGTGCGCCGCGGGCCATGGACGATCACGCTCACCGTCACGACCTGCGGGGTGTTGATCGTGCCCCGGTTGGTCGCAGCCCGCACCCGCTCCCCGAGGGCCGCCGCGACGATCGGATCGGTCGTCGACGCATCGGGATCATCGTCGGTGTACAGCGTGAGATGCGGCCTTAGGACTGCAAGCAGGGGCGGGGTCATCCCTAGCACGGCCCCCAGCTCGTCCAGGCTTTCGAATGGCGCGCCGGGCGGGCCGTAATCTCGTCCGGCGGCCGCATATTGCGGGGCCTTGGCCCCCGTAGGACGCGGTTGCTGCCCCGCGGCCCGCCAATCGGCGATCGCGGCGGCCAAGCTTAGTGCCGCCGGGGGGCTGACCCCGAGCTGCAGGAGCAGAGACTGGAGCAGCTCCTCCGAAGCGATGTTCGGGTTTACCTTGCCCGCCTCATCATCGAGGCGCACCTCGATCAGGTATTGGCCGAATCGAAGTACATGCACGCTGCTATCTGGGTTCCAGTGCTGGTCCGACGTATCGAGCAGCCCAAAAATGGCTTGTTGCACGGCGCCATCGGCTGCGGCCTCTGCCGTGGCCCCGTCGATCAGGTTTCGCGCGCGCTGGGTATCTTGCCGGCCGACCGCGACAAGGCTGGTCCCGAGCAGGGCGAGGAAGCCGAGTGCCCACAGGACCATGAGCAGGGCAAATCCGCGGTGCCGGGGGTCGCGCTTCACGGCCGGTCGAGCTCCGGGGCGGCTATGATATCCGGCCACCGCCGCCGTGCTGATGGAGAAAGGGTCAGCCGCACACGAATCAGCGGGGGCAGCTCGGGCTCTGCCCAGGCGCTCGCCCAGCCACTCGGGCCCCAGAAGGCCAGTTCCATGCGGTCCACACCGCGCAGCAGCTCGGTTTCGGTGAAGGGCGGAGGCGCCCGAAGGTATTCCGCGTGCAGGTACGGCCTCCAGCGCAGGACCAGGCGATGGTAGCCATCCACAATTAGCGCGGCCTCGACTTGCCGGGTCGGAATACCCGGCAGCTCCGGCAAAGTGCTGAAGAACACAAGCCGGTCATGGGCGGCGGAGAAGCGAGCGTGCTGTGTCTCGTTGCCGGGGTCTATATTCGCAATCAGGTGCCGCAACGTGCGGTCCACGGCGTCCATCCCTTCTCGGGATTCACTTATGCGGCTGCCAGTGTTCCAGGCCAGCAAGCCGAATCGCGTCCCCTGCCCCAGGCCGATAACCAGCAAGGCAAGGACAACCAGCGCCACGAGAATCTCGATCAGAGTGAACCCCGTGCGCGGCTGGAACCTTTCCGACGATCGGGACCCCAATCCCGGGCCACCATTTTGCCGCGCAAAATGGGACCCGGTCCTCGCGAATTGCGAACCCGAGTCCGCCTGAAACGTTCGCGCTTTAGCGGCTCTCATTGCGCTACCGAGCCTACTTGCTGGGTGTCGAGACGGACCACACCCCGGCCGCTCTCCTCGCTCCCAGCGCCAGCCCACCAGACCCATACGCTCACGGCATACAAAACCACCGATATACGCGATGGGCGGCGCGGACCGGTAATGCCGAGTGGCCGAACCGCAGTGCTACTAATCGGCGCGATCCGGACGCGCCATCGGTAGCCGCCGCCATCGTCACCCTGATGATCGCCGGCAACGAGGGGGGCGCCATGGAGGGCCAGTGCCAAGCGTGAGCGGGCTCGTGCGAGCGCTTCTTCGTAGCGTGCTGCACTTTGGATGGATCGCAAGCTGCTCACGCCCGACTGGGCCAGCACAGCCAGTGCGAGCGAGGCGATAATAAAGGCAATCAGCACTTCCAGCAGCGTGAAGCCGCCGGCATTCCTTAGCCGAGTAGAAAAAATACGGACCCCAACCTCCTCTCGATCATTTAGGCGGGCTGCGCGCCCCGGCTCGCGCCGATGGTCCCCGTCCCGCCGTCAATTCATCGGCCACCCGGAGCCTCGATGCTAGAAGCGTTTTCCACTCACGTGGAACCGCTCTAGGAGTCGTTTTTAGAGCAGATTCACGCGATGGGATCACCTGGGATCACCTGCGGCGATCCCACTTGATCGCGATCTGCTCTAGCTCTGCCAGCCACATGGGGCGGCGATGAATCATGGCTGGAGATGCAGCCGTTGCCGGAGCCGCTCGTTCGGATCTGCCGAGCCCGAGGGCAAAAGATTATTGAGCTGGCCCGAGACTGCGGCCGCATTGATGAGGTGTTCCCGGAGATCCTCGGTCAGCGCCCGGGCCCCACGCTGATCGTGCATGACATGGGGCGTAATCAGAATCAGCAGCTCGGTCCGCATGCGGCTATTCGTTTGCTGACTAGCCAGTGCGCCCAGCAAGGGAATGTCCTTCAGCCAGGGTATGCCTTGGTTGCCCTTGCTCACGTTATCTCGGATCAGCCCGGCAAGGCCGACGGTCTGCCCATCCTGCACGACCACCCGCGAGGTGACGTTACGCTCGGAGAAGGTCGGTGAGTTGATCCCCGGGGTAGTGACCCCGGGAACCACGTCGCTTACGTCTTGCGCGATGTCCAGCGTCACGAGGCCGCCGCTGTTCACGCGCGGTGTGATCTCCATGATCACGCCAGTCTGCTGGTAATTGATCGAGTTGACCACCGGCGCATTCGCCGAAATCGTGCTTTGTGACGACTGGGCGAGATAGGGCACGACGTTGCCGACCTGTAGCCGGGCCGGCTGATTGTCCAGTACCAAGAGCTGGGGGGAAGACAGCACGTTGACTGTCGTGATGTTTTGCAAAGCGGTGAGCGCGAATGGCACGCCGGTAGCCAGACGTCCGCTGAATATGAATGCCGGGAGGGGTGTATTGAAGACGGGCTGCGATGGGTTGTACGAGGTGCCAGGTGCGGTCGTGGCGTAGCTTAGGATGCCGGTCGTACCGTTATTGACGAAGTAGAACTGGGTTCCGTATTGCAGCGCGTCGTTCAGCGTCACCTCGGCGATAACCGCATCGATGCGCACCTGCAGTGGCAGGATGTCGATCTTGTGTAGCATTGCCTCGATTGTGCCCGCCTCGCGCTCGGTGCCGTAGAAAAGCAGGGCATTGTTCTGCGGGTCCGGGATGATGCGCAGCATTTCGGTCGGCGCTTCGCCGCCACCGCCGGTCTCGAGCGGGCCGAGCAGTGGGTTGGCAGCGGGACCACCCGGTGGACCACCGCCCGGCGTCGGCGCCGCCCCGGGCGCTGCACCTGCCGTGGGGGTCGGCCCGGTTATACCGCCCCCGCCTAAGCTGCCCGGCCCCAAGCCTCCACCGCCCAAACCTCCACCGCCCAGGGCGCTCGTGCGCAGACCACCGCCAAACCCACCTCCAAGGCCACCGCCGCCCAGCAACCCCGAGGTGCCGCCGCCGAACCCGCCCAAACCCCCGGCAACGCCACCGAGCTGCTGCATCCCCAGCCCCGCCGCGCCCAACCCGCCCGCAGTACGCCTCAGCGCACTGACCGGCTGCGCGGTAACATTGTTCGGCGTGAATGCCTGTTGCATGACATAGGCGATGTCCTCAGCGTTGCTATTCTGCAGATAGTACACGTGCCAGCTTCGAATCTTCTGCTGCCGCACGCGCTCCACCAGCCTGTACACGCGGCGTGCCTCGTCGATGTACCGGGGCTGCTGTGAGACCACCAGGACGGCATTCACGCGGCTCATCGGCACCACCCGGACCATGCCAGCGAGCGCCCCGCCACTCTGTCCGCGGAACGCATCCTGCATTGCGCCCGCGAAATCTCTTACATCCCCAGCGCTGACCGGCAAAAGCGCATAGGATTGGCGGGCCAGGAGGTCGGTGGCGAAGGTCCGCACCAGATCAACGAGGCTACCTCGCGCCTGAGGCTCGCCGCTGATCAGCACGGCATTGCGGCCCGGGTCGGCGACGATTTTACCACCCTCCCCGACGTAGGGTTGCAGCAGCTTCGCCAGATCGTCCGCCGCGGCATAGCGGAGCGGAACCACGACCGTGCCGCCTAGCCCATCGACGGCGCGAGCCCCAGTCGTCTGTGCTGCGGGGATAATGCGATAGACGGGGCCGGATTGGACAAGCGCGGCCCCGTTCTGGGCCAGCAACGTCTGCAGCGTGGGTAATAGCTGAGCCCGCGTGAGGGGGCGAGCGGTACGGAATGTGGCGACGCCATGAACCGCCGGGTCGATTGTGTAGTTTACATGGAGGATGTTGCCCAGGATCTGGGCGACGACCTCCCGGATGTCCGTGTCGGCGAAATCGAGCGAGATATCCCCGGTTTCCTGCCCTTGCACGGGGGGCGGTGTCCGGGGCGGCGCGCCCGCGGCCCCGCCATAAGATATTTCTGGTGGCAGCGTTGCTTCGGGAGCGCCGACCTTGCCGTTGACCCGGGGCGCAGCCCGCCCCGAGGTGCCAGGCAGCTCCGGCAAGGTAGTGATCGCAGCTGGAGGGGGCTGGCATCCCGAGGTCAGCAACGAAAGCGAGGCTGTGAGCGTAATGATCAATTTAGCGCCGCTTTGGCCCATGCGCCGCCGTGCGCGGAATAAGGGCGGCGGAACTGAGGCGGGCTGGATGCCTGCTTGGGAGCCCCGGCCGCCTTCCG
>JAFAHH010000349.1 GCA_019237355.1 Acetobacteraceae bacterium
GAAGATAATCGATCGCCACCCGGTCAAGCGGGAAGAATCCGCAGGTCGCGCCGTATTCTGGCGCCATGTTGCCAATGGTTGCGCGATCGGCCAGCGGCAATTGATCGAGGCCGGGGCCGAAGAATTCAACAAATTTCCCAACCACCCCCTTCTTTCGCAGCATCTGCGTGACGGTCAGGACGAGGTCGGTCGCGGTGGCGCCCTCAGGCAGCTTGCCGGTCAGCCGGAACCCAATCACATCAGGGATGAGCATCGCGATCGGCTGGCCGAGCATCGCCGCCTCGGCTTCGATCCCGCCGACGCCCCAGCCGAGAACACCCAGCCCGTTCACCATCGTGGTATGGCTATCGGTGCCGTACAGCGTGTCGGGATAGGCGAAGGACTTGCTATCGAAATCGGCCGTCCAGACGCACTGCCCCAGATATTCCAGGTTCACCTGATGGCAGATCCCCGTCCCCGGAGGAACAACACGGAAATTGCGGAAAGCCGACTTGCCCCAGCGTAGAAATTTATAGCGCTCGCCGTTGCGCTCGAACTCGATATCCACGTTCTTCTCGAGCGCGTCTGGCTGGGCATAGACGTCGACCATCACGGAGTGGTCGATGACCAGATCGACGGGAACCAGGGGGTTCACTTTCTCTGGCGGCCCGCCTAGCCGGGTGATGCCGTCGCGCATCGCCGCGAGGTCGACAACGGCCGGGACCCCGGTGAAATCCTGCATCAGGATGCGCGCGGGCCGGAATGGAACCTCCCTGGTGCTGCTCGCATCCTCGAGCCATTCGGCTATCGCTCGCGCATCATCTACCTTGTAGGCTTGGCCATCTTCGAAGCGGAGCACATTCTCGAGTAGGATTTTTAAGCTCACCGGCAGGCGCGATATGTCTCCGATCGACTTGCCTGCTTCCGGGAGCGAGAAATATTCGTAATTCCGCCCGTCGACCATCAGGCTGCGTCGGGTTTTCAGGCTGTCCTGGCCAATCATGTTCTAACCTCCAGCTTTTCGGGGCATTCGCTCGCGGCCGTCGCAGAGAGGCGAAGCGTACAGCTACAATTCCGCACCGTTCAACCATACCCATGGTGGGTTGTCTATTTGGAGGGCAGCGTGCGGTGGGGAACGATCGCTCTCAGGGTTGTGAGTCCGGCAGCCACCCAAGAAGTTGAACGATCGGTCAGAACCGAAACCTGAATTCACCACCGGCGCAGCGCCTCCGGTTTATTTGCAAGGGAAACTCACCGCGCATGTTGAACGCCATGGACGTGGCAGCATTCCGTGGGGAGCGCCTGGTCTTTGAGGCCGTTTCCTTTTCGGTTCCGGCAGGCGGCGCGCTTCTTTTGTCTGGGCCAAACGGGTCAGGCAAGTCGACCTTGCTTCGTATCCTGGCCGGGCTAAAGGCCCCAGATGCAGGCACTGTGTCCTGGAACGGCGCTGGTGCCTTCGATGATCGAATAGCGCATGCCCGAAGAGTCACCTATGTAGGGCACCAGGATGCGATCAAGCTCGGACTGACGCTTGCTGAAAATCTGCGGTTCGGGGTGGGCGATCAGTGCATCGGGGCGGCGCTCGAGGCAATGAATTTGGCTCCGCTCAGCGACCTGCCCGCACGCATGCTTTCCGCGGGTCAACGCAGGCGGCTCGCTTTAGCGCGATTGGCACTATCGCGTGCACCCTTATGGCTGCTTGATGAACCAACAGTCGGTCTTGATGCAGGTTCGGTCGACCGGCTCGGGTCCTTGTTTTCGCGGCACACGGACCGGGGCGGCGTTATCGTGGCGGCCACCCATTTGCCGCTTCCGCTCGCTGGCCCGGCTGAGCTCCGGTTGCGATGAAGCTTTTTACTGCCCTCTTGGCCCGCGACCTGCGGCTCGCAATCCGCCACGGGTCGGACAGTTTGGCCGCGCTGCTGTTTTTCGTGCTTACAGCAGCCTTGTTCCCGCTGGCGATAGGGCCGGCGCCGGAGACGCTTGGGCGCCTCGCGCCGGGCATCGTATGGGTGTGCGCTTTCCTAGCAGCACTGCTGCCGATCGACCGTTTGTTCGGCGCCGATTTCGAAGACGGATCACTCGATCAGCTTTTGCTCAGTGGATTACCACCAGCCGCTATCGCCCTGGCCAAAGCCGTATCGCATTGGCTGGTAACCGGGCTGCCGCTTTTGCTTGTGTCTGCGCCGCTTGCATCGATGTTGCGCATGCCATCCACCGGACTGCTCGCTTTATTGCTGGGTCTGCTTCCGGGCACCATGGTACTGTCGCTGCTTGGGATGACCGGCGCGGCGATCGTTCTGGGCGCCCGCCGCGGAGCCATTTTGTTGCCCATTCTGATACTGCCGCTGGCAACGCCGGTTCTGATTTTCGGCGCCGCCGCCCCCGAGGCGGCGATGTCAGGCCTCAGTGTCCGTCCGCACCTGCTTTTGGAATTGGCGCTTCTGCTGGCGTCACTCTCGCTCAGCCCGCTTGCTGCTGGCGCTGCACTGCGTCATGCCGCGGATTAAAAGGCGCGCGTTCAATTAATGATAAAAATGTTGATAATTTCGTGCTATACAGGTCGGCCAGGAGGTCGACTAGCCGATGTATGGGGATTGGTGGCGAGGAGCGATCTTGTATGCGATCGAGCCGGATCGTTCCGACCCGAGCAGGAATACTGCTTGCAACATAGCCTACGTCCTTAGCAGGCTTTCCGACATCGCCGCTTTAGGGGTGGACGGCATATGGATCAGAAATCTTTCTTCGCATGCTGATTTCGATCGGCTGGTTGGGCGCGCCCACGCGTTTGGACTGAGAGTGGTGGGCGGGGGTGAGCAGTTGCGGGATACCGCGGCCCGAGCGCACACACCGGCTGTCAATGCTGCTCGTTTTGAAACGAAACAGGCCATCGATAAGCTGCTCGAGGCCGCCGAGAGCTGGCTGCGCCAAGGCGCCGATGGTTTTTGCCTGGGCGAGATCGATTGGCTGGTGAATGATCCAGCACCCCTCCAGCCGAGAACCCGCGCCCTGCTGGGGCGGCTGCGATCCCTACTCGAGCACTATCCGGGCAAGCTTGCCATCGGCCGGGCATCGGTTCAGCCGGGGGCTTTCGAACGAATTGCGCAGCACGCCGCGGGCGCGGACCATTTGCGGTTGGCTTGCATGTCCAGCTCGCTGCAAGGTCCCCTGGATTGGTCCAGCCTGCGCCACCTAATCTATGAGACCGCTTCTCTATGGCAGCCGGAGACGATCTGTTGGCAACTCGATCAATACGGCATCGTTGGCACCGGTGATGATCAGGAGTCAACCTGGCACGATGCGCATCCCGGCGCTGCCGCGCTGGGCTTGGCCCTGTTGCTTTCTTTGCCCGGCAGCGCGATCCTGAACGTGGGAATGCAGTTTGGAGAGCGTTTTGGTCCCTCAAGACCGGCCCGCGCCAGCTTGCAGCGCTTCATGGCTTGGCGGCGCTCCCACCCGATTTTGCGGTATGGCGCGATCCGACCTCTGATACTGCCTCAGCCAATGGTGGGATTTGAGCGGTATGGCGAGGGCCCACGCCGTATCCTAGCTGTGTTCAACATTTCACCACTGCCGACGCGCTTCGCCGTCTCTGATTACACAATTATAGAGGTTCACAGCGAGAGCGGCTTCAGTCCGACCGTAGCAGGGGCTGAGGTACTCCTACCGCCATATGGAGGGTTCTTTGCGAGCGTCTTGCCCGTATGGGAGTGGCAAGAGGAAGCGGCACTGGCGTTTGTGTGAAACATCCAAAGCGCGATTTGGCTTGACTGACGCGGGGCGCCCTATCACAAGCGGGCAAAGGATTTCTTATTGTTGCTCTGCAATGAAGTTTTCCGTCCGCCGTCCAAAAAGCCATGTTATGGCCAAGCGGGACAGATATGCTTCACCTAATTCAAGGCTGCTGCGCGGCGATGGCGATCATCCCGCGTATCTGCTTGGCGCCATGCATGCTGAATCCATCTGGCGGTCGCTTTTGAGCCCGGCACGAGCCATCGGCGCTGCGCTCAGGTCGCAGAAATTGGGTAAGAAAGTCCTTGAACTGCAAGGCAGGTTGTTTCAACGAGTGCTCGGTGCCTAGGCTCGCGAGTAAAGCGCGCATCGAGGTCAGGAATGGATAGGAGAGCTTACGTGAAGCGCATTCTCGTCACCGGCGGCGCGGGTTACATCGGGAGCCATACATGCAAGTGCTTGGCGTCCGCCGGAATCGAGCCAGTTACCTATGATAACCTGGTTTCAGGGCATCGCGAAGCGGTCAAGTGGGGTCCGCTGATTATCGGGGATGTGCTCGATCGCGCCAATCTCGAGCGAACCCTGCGTCACTATCGCCCAGACGGCGTTATGCATTTTGCCGCCCACGCGTACGTGGGCGAGTCGGTGCAGGACCCTGGCAAGTACTACGCCAATAATGTGTGCGGCACGCTGTCCTTGCTCGATGCCATGCGGGCGGCAGATGTGCTGACTCTGGTTTTTTCCAGCACGTGCGCAACGTACGGGGTGCCGGACTCATTTCCGGTTACCGAAGAGGAGAAGCAGGCTCCAGTTAGTCCCTATGGACGAAGCAAGCTCATGATCGAACATATCCTAGCCGACTATGCGGCTGCATATGGAATGCGATATGCAGCGCTTCGGTACTTCAATGCTTGCGGCGCCGATGTAAGCGGGGAAATCGGCGAGAACCATGATCCGGAAACACATCTTATCCCGCGTACTCTGATGGCTGCTGCGGGGCGCATTCCTTACGTCGAAGTCTTCGGAACTGACTACGACACTCCGGATGGCACATGCGTGCGGGACTACATCCATGTGACCGACCTCGCTGATGCGCATTTGGCGGCATTGCATTACCTCCACAGTGCAGGCGGCAATTTGCGCGTCAACCTTGGAACCGGACGCGGCATATCGGTCGAGGAGGTTCTTGAGAGGGTTGAGCGCGTGACTGGCAGGGCGGTGCCTAGGGTAGTCCGCCCGCGACGTGCGGGAGACCCGCCCTTTCTCTATGCTGATGCGAGCAAGGCGAAGCAACTTCTCGGCTTCCGGCCGCGCTTCTCCGACCTCGACACGATCATAGCGACTGCCTGGCGCTACATGCGGAACAACCATTCCGGCGAGGGATCAGCAAGAGGCTGAGATAAGGCGCCCGCTGACAGACTAGGGCCTGTTGAGATAATTCATCGTGATCCGTGAAGTGGACCCCGAATTTGGGACCAGGGCTTAATTGAAAGCCAGCCGGTTCCGTTATGCTAGACGGAGCCAATAATGAGCAAATCCAGACGGACGATCGGGGCGGCGCTGAAGGCGAAGATCGCCTTGGAAGCGCTGCGAGAACAGGCGACAGTTGCGGAACTCGCGGCCCGGTATGAGGTCCATCCGACGCAGATCTATGCCTGGAAGAAGCAACTGCAGGAGCATGCTGCGCGGGTCTTCGAAAGTGGCATGGGCAC
>JAFAHH010000380.1 GCA_019237355.1 Acetobacteraceae bacterium
AATACCCCTGTCCGTCACCAGCGCCGGAACCCGTCCTTTGGGATTGATCCTCAAATAATCCGGGCTTCGTTGCTCATCGATCGAGAAATCGATCCGCACTGACGAATACACGGCCCCGGCCTCTTCAAGAGCGACGTGGCACGCGAGAGAGCAGGTATGCGGGGCGTAGAAGAGCTTGAGCACGATCTGCTTCCTCCGAGCCCATCAGCTTCGCCAAGTGCTGATGAGTTCGTACATAACCGGTTGGGTGGCTTTCTGCCAGCCAGCTTCCGGTCTGCAATGGGTCGAACCCCTCCCATAAAACCATCACGCGCGAGACCCCGAAGCCGACAAACGAAAGTAAGCCGGCTCCGGTCCTGACCCTCTTAAATCAACCGATAAGCCACCCGTTCCCGGTGGCTCAGGCGAGGCAATGCCTCCTTGAGGATCATCTGCTTGAAATGCGCCGTCTGCTGATGCACCGCGAACGCAGCCTCATCGGAAAAAATCTCATAGAACATGAACTTCTGAGGATTGTCGGCGGATTGCTGAATGGTCAGTAACTCCAGCCCCGGCTCTGTCCGAGCCTCCGGCGCGAAACGGGCGATGATGTCGAGAGCGGCCTCGACTTCGCCGTCCTTCACGATCCAATGCACGGTGAAAGCACACTTCTTCTGAACGAGCATTTCGCCCTCCTCATCATTGACTACAGAGGCCTCATACTCGCTCTCTAATCCAAGTGGCTTCGGCCCGCGCCGAAATGACCCCACCGGCCCGCCTGAAATGGGATCCCCGACGCCTATGCCGCCATACGCTATCCAACTAGTGCCCGGGCAGCAGAAGTCGGCTTGCGGTATCGTCCGCCCCATGGCGGACTGACCGGTCTGGGTCGGGTACCGACCTTCCGCTGAGGGTGGAATTGCGCGGTCCATGGTCGGTTCGTTCTGGCCGGGCGGCGTCCGTGATAGCGAGGCGGGTCCAAGGCGACCCCTCGAGGTGGACCACCATGCTGATCGTGCATCATCTGGAGAATTCGCGCTCGCAGCGCGTGCTGTGGCTGCTAGAGGAGTTGGGCACCCAATACGAGATCCGCAGCTACAAGCGTGACGCGCGAACGGGGCTCGCGCCGGCCGAACTGCGGCAGGTGCATCCGCTCGGTAAGTCACCGGTGGTGGAGGATGACGGGCATACGCTCGTTGAGACCGGCGCGATCGTCGAATACCTCCTCGGGCGACACGGACAGGGGCGGCTGGTGCCGCCGGACGGATCGGAGGCGGCGTTGACCTACCGGTTCTGGCTGCATTTCGCCGAGGGCAGCGCCATGCCGCCGCTGGTGATGACGCTGCTCCTTCGGCGCGCGGCGGCGCGGCTTCCAGCGCCGTTGCGGCCGGTGGGGCGGATGCTGCTGCACGGTATCTGGGAGGGCTATCTGGAGCCGACAATCACGCCGCAGCTCGATCTGTCGGAGCGCGCGCTGGCGGGCGGCGGGTGGTTCGCGGGCGATGAGCTGACCGGGGCGGACATCATGATGAGCTTTCCGATGGAGGCCGCCGCCGACCGGGTGGGGCTGGGCGAGCGGCCGGCGATCAAGGCCTGGCTGACCAAGATCCATGCACGCCCAGCCTATCGGACAGCGCTCGCGAAAGGTGGGCCGTACGCCTATGCGTGAGGGTATGCTTTGCCTGCCGGAACGTCCGGTGTCGAGACCGCCAGTCCAAGGGAGACGCGCCCGACTTGGGTCGACATGCGCGGTCACAGGCTGGGCCTTAACCGAGTTCAAGGGGGGAAAGTTGTTGGACGGCAGGGTGGCAATAAAAGTGCGTCAGCCACCCGCATTGCAGCAGACACGGAAAGGTGTAATTGCAGAAATATGACTATCGTGAAGCAGACAATTACAGCATTTTATTCTTGGCAAAGCGACTCTCCGAAAGAAACCAACCTAAATGCAATTAGACTTGCAATCGATGATGCAATCAAGCGAATCGTAGCTTCGCAACAAAATCTGGAGATTGTCAGAGATGAGGCAACACGAAAGACCTCGGGAAGCCCAAACATACTGCAGAAAATCTTTGAGAAGATCATTGCGGCGGACATTTTTGTGGCGGATCTGACAACCATAACTAACAGTGGCACACCAAAGGCGTGCTCGAATCCGAATGTCGTATTCGAGCTTGGTTTCCCGGCGGCGGAACTTGGCATGGATCGCGACAGGCGGGACCAATCGTCTAGCGATGCCCCGCAGCCCGGCGCACTCCCGCACAGCGGGCCGGTATAACGTTTCGGTTGACTTACATTGCGGCAAAGCGCTTATTACGCGCGTAGAGGCAATCCGAGGCGATCATGCGTAAATGGGTGTCGATGCATCCGGCTCTTCCGGTGCTGGGGGTCGCAACAGTGATGCTGGCTGCATGCGCTCAGCCCGGCGCAAACCTTGCGGCCAATGTGTATCAAGCCAACGAGGTCAATCAGCGGCAGGCGGCCAAGACAATCGAAATCATAGCGGTGGTTCCTGCTAAAGTGGAAGTTAGCAACGCGGAAAATCAACAAACCGCGCGATTGGTCGGCGGGTTGCTTGGTGCGGGGGCGGGTCTTGCATTGGCCGGAACGGCCGGCCACGCCCACCAGCCGGTGGCCTACGCGCTAGCGGGCGGGGGTGGCGCGGCTGCTGGGGTTGCTGCTGGCTCTTTAGTGCCGGGCAAAGTCCTTGTTGATGGTGTGTCGCTCACATACGAGGACAACAATGAACTCTTCACTTCGACGCAGGTCGGCAAACCCTGTGAATTCATGCCGCACAAGAACGCCCTCATGATTATCACAGGCCCGGGCGTGACCCGAATTCAGCCAAATGCAACATGTCCGGCAGCTACGTAGCTGCGCCGGCATGATGCTGAGAACCTGTTTGCTTCTGGGCTGGGTATTATGCTCGGCGGTCGCGCAGGCCCAGGCTTTGCAGCAGCAGATCGACGCGGTTGCCGCTGTTCAGGCCCGGGAGCAGGCCACACGACAAGAGTGGCTCCGCGAGCAGGCGGCACGGCAGGAGCGTGCCGCCGCTCAGCAAAGGGCCGCCGAGGCAGCCCGTGAACGCGCCAGCGCTGCTGAAGCGAAGGCCGGGCAAGAAGAAGCGGCCGCAGATAAGCGGCGCGAACAGCAATTCGAGGACCGAGTGCGTGAGCTGGCCATCCGGGAGAAGGAACTGGAGCTGAAGCAGCTCGAAGCGCGCACTAAGCGCGAGGACGAGTACATCGATCAGGATTTAGCCCGTCAGCGTGCAGCAACTGACGTCGTGCAGTCGCAAGCCGATGGGAACAGGCAAGTATCTTCGGGCATCAGGACGTTCTTACAGGGAGCGGGCGGCACGACGACGCAGGTCGAGCACGGCGAGACCCGAATCGACTCACGTTAGCAAGAATCGCACGTCGACCGGTTCCCAGTCTGCGCAAACCAACACTGCACGTCAGATCCGTTCTTGCTATAGCTCTCGGCAAGCCCGACTGCCCGAGCCGTGCCCTCATGCAAGTTGCGGGCGAGCAAAGTTCTTATGGATCGGCCATCCACCCGAAAGACGATGACCTGATCGGCCTGGAACGTGCTGCTCGCGACACGCGCAAAGGCAGCGGGGCACGTGGCGGTGCCGAGAGAACGTATCGCCGACGCAGTGGGCGTCTCAAGAGATTCGGTTGACGAGGACTTCGGATCGTCGCCTTTGGGACGCGAGATCCTGCTCACTCTTCCTCCTCCTGCCGCGGAGCCGGCAACGCAGCTCCAAATCGGCATACGCAGCCATAGCAAGCGCCCATACTATTGGAGAGGCGATGACTCGCCTATAGTTGCACAGATGCACCGCGCAGAGATGGGCGCCGGCTTCACCCTGCCACAATCCGCTGCTTCCGTTGACTTATTTGTCATGCCAAATAGCGGGAACAGCCGGCCCAGAGGGCGATTCCTTCCTCGGCGCAGCGTCGTGCACGACATCGGACCGTTAAAGGCGCAAGTCCGGCCAAGTAGCTCATCCCATCAGAAGAACTGGAACTCGCTTGTTGAAGACGATTGACGAGGACGCCGCGCGCGCTTCCGCCCAGATCTCCTCAGGAACCCTGCATCTGAATGACGATGAGGTGCGGATGCGAAGGGCGCTGGAGGCCTT
>JAFAHH010000549.1 GCA_019237355.1 Acetobacteraceae bacterium
GGGCGATGATCAGCGCCTCCGCGAGGTCCCGCTGCCGCTGCGGGGCGCGGCGCGGCAGGAGCGATTCGAGATCGATGCGGCGCGCCGTGCCAAGTGCCGCCAGTACATGGCCATGCGGCAGGGCCCGGATGACCTCGATGGCTTGCGTTGCCGGCAGCAGGCGCTCACCCCTCAGCACTGCGCGCAGTTGCTCGATCTTTTCGGCCGGCCAACTCGACAGATTGGCAAGAGTGCGGTTTTTGGTCTTGCCGTTCTCGCGATAGCTCTCGCGCAGCAGGATGGCGGGAGGCGATCGCCGATTGGGGATGACTGCCACGTACATGGAGCGAATCGAATCAAGCGCCGTCGCGTCGCCTCAAGCAAATTCAGCCGACTTACATGACTGCAGGCGACGGCCCATGCAAGCTTCATCAATGTCTTAGGGCAAAAACCCAGTAAGGTTCGGGTTAGAGAAAATGTAATAACAGCGCTCGCGGGCAACTGGACCCGCCGCGCAATTCGGGATGCTCAAGGAGGCCAGGTCCGACTCAAGCGCGGGCTTGCTGCACCAAGGCGAAAACCGACCTTTGCGCGGACGATGCTCGTGAGCATACGATGCGCCCACCCTTTCGTTATTCGGGGTCGGCGAAGCCGGTGGGAGGCTAAAGCCACCGCGCGCTAGCCTGCTTACCCTTGTTCTAGCCCGACGCTACCTCCAGGTTAAGAACGGAACACCGCAGAATAGCCGGGTTCTGGCCAAATCGAGTGGTAGGACGTTGGCACCGGCAAAAAGCTTAATTTGTCACGGATCGATCTGATTCGCCAGGCTGGCGTCTACGTCTTTCAATGGCTCCTCGACCCGCAGCCGACCCGGGTTCAGGCCGACACCTTTGAACTGCTCGGTCTCTCGTCGCGGCTGTAGGCACTAAAACTCCACCTCATTTTGCGCAAAGCCGAGCGAAATCAAAGACTGCGTCTGGAAGAGAGGGTAGCTTCGGTCGAGCAACGAGCTTCAGGCTTGCTTCGCCTTGAGCTCGGCGGGGGTCCAGTCCCTCGATGTGCACCGGCGCCGGCGATGTTCGTGATCGCGGTGCGATGTACCTGCCGCTCTCGCGGATGCAGCTTGCACAAACAGCCAGAGAATTTCGACGTGACTAAAAGCCGCGCTAAGAGGCCTTAAAAGGTGGCTTACTATCATTCGCTGCGGTCGGTTTAAGAACGTCTTCGATGGTATCCCGCAGCACGGTTACGCGGGTGTTAGGGGCGATCTCCACTTCTACCTCGTTCGATCCCTCCCGAACCCGCTGTACGGTTCCGAGAATACCGCCCCGGGTGACGACGCGATCCCCCCGCTTCAACGCCCCGAGCAGATTCCGCAGGTCTTTCTGCTTTTGCTGCTGCGGACGGATCACCAGAAAGTAGAAAACCACGAAGATCAGGATAAACGGCAACAATGTTTGAGTTGCCGCCCCGAACGCTCCGCCTGTGGCGTCCTGTGCGAAGGCGGAAGAAATCAGCATGCGAGGCCCTTCCCTTATCGCGTCCGCTGCGGGACCATACTTTCCGCCCCCCCGCCGTCAAGCGGCACCCGGATCACCATGGACGCAAGCCCGATTACCGCTCTGACACGCATTGCCGAAGCCCTGGAAAGGCTAGCTCCGGCCCAGCCGCCACCAGTCGATCTAAAATCCGCGGACGCTTTCGTCTGGCACCCTGATCCCCCGCACCTGGCAGCGGTTGCCCAGATTTCCCGTGTCGGGATTGACATGCTCCAGGGTATCGAGCGGCAAAAGCAGCTTGTGGTCGCGAACACTTTACGCTTTGCGCGGGGCCTACCAGCGAATAATGCGATGCTCTGGGGGGCGCGCGGTATGGGCAAGTCTTCGCTGGTAAAAGCGGCGCACGCGGTCGCCAATTCAGAGTTGCCCGGCTGCTTGACGCTCGTGGAAATTCACCGCGAGGATATCCGTAGCTTGCCCGCGCTTCTGAACCTGCTTCGCGGCAGCCCGCGCCGGTGCTTGATCCTATGCGATGATCTCTCGTTCGAACGTGAGGACGCGGATTACAAAGCGCTCAAATCGGTCCTCGAGGGCGGGATAGAAGGCCGCCCGGAAAATGTCCTGTTCTATGCCACCAGCAATCGCCGCCATCTCATGCCTCGTGACATGATCGAGAACGAGCGCTCAACGGCTATTAATCCATCGGAGGCGACCGAGGAAAAGGTTTCGTTATCCGACCGCTTTGGTCTGTGGATCGGATTTCATAATTGCGACCAAGAAACATACTTCTTGATGGCACAGGCCTATGCCGCAAGCCTAAACCTTCCCATAAGCCCCGAAACCTTGCGTGCCAGGGCCATGGAGTGGTCAGTGACGCGGGGCGCGCGCTCTGGCCGGGTCGCGTGGCAATTCATCCAGGACTTGGCCGGGGAGCTCGGCGTTCGGATCAGCGAAAACAGCCTGTCTTAGGCTGCAAATGTCGAGCGAGCGAGGATCGCGATGCTTCATCTCTCCGTACTCGACCAGTCGACGATCGTCTCCGGTCGTTCACCGGACACATCCATCCGCGAAAACCTTGAACTGGTGCCTCTTTGTGAGGCTTGGGTATAAGCGGTGTGGCGTCGCCGAGCGTGACAGCTCTGATTGGTTGCGGGCTCGGCGCCCGAGATTTTAATCAGCGCGATTGCCGCTATTGCGCGGCGAATCCGCGTCGGCAGCTCGGGGGTGATGCTCCCGGGCTATTCGAGCCTGAGGGTGGCAGAGCAGTTTCGGGTGCTCGAGGCTATCGCACCCGGCCGGATTGATCTCGGCGGCCGGCGCCGGGATCGGATGCCCGCACCGCCTTTCCATTTAACCTAAATCCCGCAGTTGCGAGCTTGCACAGCCCGGCCGAATCGGCGGAAAGCGCGGGAATGAAAGCGGATCTCATCGCCGTGCCGGCTCACCCTGCGGGTGAGCAACCTTCAGTAGAAGAATGGTCAGCGGTAGCTGACACGTTCGGCGGCCGGGTGCACGTCGAATGGGATGC
>JAFAHH010000792.1 GCA_019237355.1 Acetobacteraceae bacterium
GGCGTCGACTCAAGCTGGTGGACGGAGAAACAGTACGACCACAGGCGCGCGGGGACTCATCCCGTGGCGGGCAAGGCGGCCAATGCGTGGGGGTTGTACGACATGCTGGGGAATGTCTGGGAGTGGTGCGCCGACCATCGGCATGACTACGACAGTGCCCCGGCGGACGGGTCGGCCTGGATCGACCCGAGAGGTGGTGCGGCATCCCGCGTCATTCGCGGCGGGTCCTGGGGCGAAGACGCACGCTTCGTGCGCGCGGCGTGCCGCAACCGCAGCGACCCGGAGGACCGCGGTGACTACCTTGGCTTTCGCTGCGCCCGAGTTCAGGGCGAGAGCGGAGCGGTGGCCGAGCGAAGGGCGGGGAGGAGCAAGCAACGCGAGAGGAGCGCGCCGGCGCTGCCGGATCAGCAGCGCGTGCTGGGCAAGGACCATCCCGACACGCTCCGCACGCGCAACAACATCGCCAACTGGATGGGCGAGACCGCTTTTCAAAGCCTTGCATCGGATCTCCTCATCGGTAAAATAACGAGTCACTTGGGCGAGGGACTTGTACACAAATCGCTCCGCAAAGGCCCCTGCCGGCCGCGCGAACCACGGGACGTTCCCCACGCATTTGATAACGCTCCGCACTCGACGGCCAAAACCTTGTGCTTCGGCACCCGCCCGGTCTTGCAGATAGGCTAATTCGCTCGAGGCAATTGCCTGGACATCAGCCTTCGAAGCACGGGTTGCGGCCCGGTTGAGCCATTCAAGCCCGATCTCGTCGGCGAGTGCCGCCTCCGTTTCGCTGAGCTCGCCCGGTTCACCACCCTGCTGATCAGGCCTTAGAAACAAATGGCCATAGAAGGCCATCCGGGCGTCGATGCCCCCGCTTTTGAACGGTCCCGCCAAATGCGATCGGCAATCGCATCGTATCCTGCAATGCGGATTCCGCCGGCCAGCGCCGGTAACCATTCCGTCTCCAAGCCATCCGCGGTTTTCTGTTCCTGGGCAATTCCATGCACCAGCACAACCTCCGCCATCGGCAACTCCTATCGTCACGGCCAATTCGGATCAGCAAAGTCATGTACTTCAAGTTTTCTCGATTGCCAGTCGAGGATAAACTGGTGTCAGACATGCTGATGAGCCCGTACTACGGGAGGCATCTGCAACAGTTGATCGCCCGCGGGACGGAGAAGCCGCCGCTGGCCGGGGACTGTGTGCCAGACAAGGCTTATCGGGAGTGCTGACCGGACTTTGAGCTAATCTACCGCGTATCCAAGCAGCCGCAGCCGCCCAATGTTCCGATTGGGCACTCCTTGTGCGACCCTGGCGTGGATATCATGCTTCAGCGCTCGTATCGCTCGTCGCGAGGTCGCCGATGCCCTTGCGAAAACTGGTTCCTGGCTTTGATTGGAACGGCAATCCTCCTGTCGGCGTGCATGAGCCCGCAGCAACGCGTCGAGGACAAAGAGGACCTGCTGGCCGCGGCCGGCTTCGCCGCGCGGCCGGCCAATACGCCGCAGCGGCAAGCGATGCTGCGTCGCCTACCGCCGGACCGCTTCGTGCAGCGGGCGCGCGGGAACCAGTTTGTCTATCTTTTCGCCGATCCGCTCGTCTGTAATTGCCTCTGTATCGGCGACCAAGCAGCCTATGGCCGATACCGGCAGGAGGTGCTGCAACGACAGATCGCCAACGAGCAGATGATGGCGGCACAGATGAACGAGGATGCAGCCTGGGATTGGGGCTGGTGGTATTAAGGTGACAGCTCAACCCTCCATCATCTGCCCGTCTTGCCCGCAATTGCGAGCGACGGCGGAAAGCCAGACGAGTTGCGGAAGCCTTGCTGATCCCACGCGCTACCACGAGCTTGCGATTACTCGTGGCGTCATGCTCCCATCGCCCATGCTGCCTCTCATGGCGGCAGGTGTAACGTCAGGCAAACGCCACCGAGCCGGCGCAATGGCCATCATTGCAGCGGCACGCATCCGCCAACGCTCGCAAGCGCTGCGGCGAGTAATCGGCCCGCAAAGCGTTGCGGGCCCCATGGCGACACGCTTGGATGTTATAGGCGTGTGCCTCTGCCTACAAAATTCAATATCAGGACGATCACGAAGATCACGATGAAAATGAAGAACAGGATCTGTGCAATCCCAGTAGCAGTTCCCGCAATTCCGCCAAACCCGAAGATTGCGGCGATGATCGCGATTACGAGGGCCACGATTGCCCAATAAAGCAGATTGCCCGCTGGCACTGGTCTCTCCCCGATACGGCCGCGAACTTAACGCCTCGGGACCATTGCGGTTTCGCATGCAAATGAGCCATTGCGCAACGGCCGTGTAGTCTGTCGTGACCGGCTTACATGCTATCGCACGTTCGAACTTGCGAGCGTGCATCCCCGCCTTTGCTTGAGCCCCGTCGCTCTGCGGGACGAGCTTTACACACTGGCAGTACATCGGGCACGCTGAGCTTGGGAGAGCGTTCAGTTTCCGCTTCAAGGGGCGTTCCGGTGCGGTTCTTGGCTCTGCTAGTACTTGCGGTATTGGCAGCTTGTAGCGGCCCCAAGCTACCCGCCCCGAACAGTGCCGACATTCGATATGACGGTTCCGATCGGGCAGTCCGCATCATGATCAGCGGCCTTCAACCTCCTTCTGGCGCAGCTCTGGTCGCCAGCGACGGAACCCGATACCCAGCATCTGGCATTGCCCTCGTGAGCGGACCGCACATCACTTACAATCCACCGCCGTCGATCGGGTTCGGATTTGGGGGCTTCGGATTTGCGCGGTGCTGCTCCGGGTTCGGGTCTAGTCTTGGCCTCGGATTGCCTCTTGGGCGCCCAACACCGGCTGAAGTCAGTGATCAATACGAGGCCTCAGCTCTGATCCCTGTGCCGCCGGACTACGGTTCCGACTGGCCACGATATCACGTGGAGATTTCCATCGGCTCTCAGCAGGTCACGTTCCCAGCTCCAGCCCCGACTGCCTGACTTGCTTCTTGAATACAGCGGGCCGCCAGGCCGGCCCGCCTGCCAATCAATCCAGGAGGAACCAGTGAAACAGCTTACAGGTTTGCTGCTTACAGTACTCGGGCTTCCCGCAGCAGGCGGCAGAGCAGCTCCATTCCCCCAGCAGGCGAGTTGAAATCTAGTACGCGGGCTTATCGAGCGGCGGCGGGTTATCTCCGCTACAGTAACTTTGAGTGAGGCCAGCTCCAAATCCCAAGCCGCACATACACTGATGATGCGTCGCATCAGGATCTGCCTCGTTCGTATGGCTTTGATGCCGAACTCCCGGCATCGACTACGGGTTTCGACGGATTTCGAAGCGACCATCCGACCCGGACAGAGTTGAGCGCTTATGCTCGCGCTCCTAATTGGTTTCCTGGCTGCCCTCCTGCTGTTCACAGTCCTGCAGGACGCCTTCGAGGTCATGCTCCTCCCGCGGCGTGTGCAGCGGCGATTGAGGCTGGTGCGTTGGTTCTTTCAGCTCACATGGGCCGCGTTCTCCCGCGTCGCCTTGCCGTTAAGTCCGGAGCGTCTCGCGAGCGGCTACTCAGCCTATACGGTCCGCTATCGATGGTGTTGCTGTTTACGATCTGGGCTGTCGCTTTGATCGCGGCCTTCGGGCTGCTCGAATGGGCGCTGGAGGCGGGCGCCAAGTCGGCGCCCTCGCTGGTCGGTCAATTCTATATGAGCGGTGTGACGTTCTTCACGCTTGGTTATGGCGACGTCGTGCCCCATACGCGGCCGGCGCGTCTCGTTGCCGTTGCCGAGGCAGGAACTGGGCTCGGCTTTATCGCCGTC
>JAFAHH010000093.1 GCA_019237355.1 Acetobacteraceae bacterium
TCACGCCCTTGGACGCATCGCTTACGCTGAAGGGCTGCCCCGGAGCCAAGCCGTTATAGGTGTCGTCCCGGGCCACCGCGGCTGCAAACACACCCGAGCCTGCCGCTACCGGAAGTCCGGAGCCATTGACGCCGATGTAGGCGATCATTCCAGCATCACGTAAGGAAGAATTGGCCGACAGGCTCAACTCGCGGTCGTAGATCGGCAGAGACGGAGGCGTGCAACTTGTTGCCGGCAGCACCGGCGTGCAGGTCGGCATATTGATCAGCACGTCGTAGGTCTTGCTCGGGACCATTAAGACATCCGTCTGCACGCGGGGAGCTGCAGGGACAGTGGCCGCGCCAGGAGGAGCTACGTTCGGAAGGACATTCCCGTCTTCCGCTGTTAAGGTGAATCCGGCAACTGTGGCGGACGCACCCGCCCCGTTGAACCCTTGTGTTAGCGAATTGACCATCGAAGGCACGTGCATACGCAAGCCAGCATTCACTATGCGCACCAGGACCGTGCCGGTAATTCCGGTCGTGGTCGTTCCGGCCGTGGCCGGGAATAGCGACGCCGCCGCGTTGTCCTTGTTGAACGCGACTCCATTAATGAGGTAATAGAGGGGCGTGTAATTCACCGCCGGCGGATAGCAGGTGTGATATGTGCTTGACGCCGGGTTGCCGCAACCTGGGTTGCCTTGCGGGTCGGTCGGCATACCGCTCCACACTCTCGTCTCGCTGAAACCCGCGGTGTTGACGGCCGTGTTGACCGCGCTGTTCTGCACGGGGTCGATTTCACTGAATTCGAGTGGGACTTCCGCGTTGTACGGCACCGCCGCCTGAGTCGCGCTCGCGGGATACGCCGTGCCAGCAGTAGTCCCCGATGGGGGGGTGGTGACCACCAGCATGCCAATGAGACCCATGGGCACCTGAATGGAAGGGTGCGTTCCGGATTCAAGCAGGTAAGTGCCCGGCTTGAGGTTGGCCCAGGTCAGCGCCGTGGTCGCTCCAGCTGCCACTTCCGTGGCCATGGATTGCACGCGCGGCCCCTGTTTCGGGGGCAGATTCGAAGCCCCCGCCTGCGGCGCGGGGCATGGGGTGCCTGGCGGGGTCGCGCCGGAAGCGATAAACCACGTTGGGCACCCCTGCGCATTAGTGTGGCTGGGACTCTGCGTTCTCGTCGGCGCGGAACCAAGCCCGCCGCCTACCTGACCCACAATCACGACCGATGTCGGAATAGTATTCGCGGTCGTGCTCCCGGCGGGCGTGAACGAGAGATTGTTGGTAAGGTTGATCTGCAGGCTTGCCGGCGCTGACGCCGTCCCCGTCGGCACAGTAATGATGACGGGTGACCAGCCACCGCCAGCGTTGGGATTCAACGCCGCACATGTTGCGGTGGAACCCGAGACTGCCGCCCCACAGGTATAGCCCCACATCGGCACCTGTGTACCGTCAGGCAGTGCAATGGCCGTCGGTCCAGCGGAGAGGTTTATCTGCTGCTGGCCCAACATCGAAATAGCGCCTGAGAGAAGAATCCCGGCGGCACTGGCCGCTAATTTAGATAGAAGTGTCCTGTTAATCGTCTGCATAGTTCCTCTCTCGAGTTCTTATTTCGACTCGTCGATCACAAATTCCCGTGAATCGACCAGCATCATCATCAGCATTCCGCCGGGGAAAACATTATTGGTGGTAATCTCGCGCTCGTTATGCGAGTGCCACATGAAGGCCCAGCCACGTTCGCTGGGTGGGTTGGCCTGCACGTTCGAAGGATTCAGGTCTGTGCAGTTAGTTGGGGTACTTGTGCTCCCCGTCGCGCAGTTGGGGTGGGAAGCGCGCAGACTCGCATCCGGGCCAAGGTAAGGCGATCCGCCGTACCAGGCGCCGTTGGTGAAGATGTTGGGATCGGGAAAAGTCGCCGGGCCGCCTCCGGGCACGTCGCCGAAGGGGGACACTTGTACCGGCTTGTCGTGATCCTGACACCACTCCATGAAGTTCACCGCCGTCGGTGTGCTCGAGTTATAGCCGTTCACGTCCGGCGTGCAGGGAAGCGTGGCCAGCGGGTCCCCGTAAGCATCGCCGGCCGGGAGTCCAGCGTTGGCCGATCCTCCAAGGGGCGGATGGTGACCGTACGGATCCCAGTTCAATCCCCTGCCGGTGTAGTAGAAGATCCCGTCGAAAGACTCTCCCGGCGTCGTGTCGGTGTTGAACATGAGATGTCCGGCAAGACCCGGGGCCGATACCCCTGCGTCTCCGTTGAGACCTGAGGTATATGTGACCGGGGTGCTGTTGCTGGTCAAAAAGAGGTTCCCATCGCGCGACAGGATGCGCACATGGTTGGCGTGCTCGTGGAAAGGATGTTCCCAGCGCCCCTGGCCGATTGTGCGGACCAGGACCAGCTCGCCCGGATGCATGTGCGGGTTCCCGTTGTAGGGCTGGTGCGGATACTCAGACGCGTAGTTGGGATCCATCAGATCCGGCATGGAACGCCCGTTAATCAGGAAGTACGCGGGATGGTAGGGCTCGGTCTGAACGTACAGACCACAACCAGGATTGCCCGCGGTCGCGCACACACCGCTTGCGATAGTTGCGCGCACCTGCGCGTCCGCCTGCTGGTGAATCCGTTGATCCATCTCGGCCCACTGGAATAGGTATTCCCGGTCGTAGCAGCTCCCAGGATGCTCGTAGGCCGCGCCTTTGCCACCGCTGGCGTTCGTCAGGCGGAAATCGGCTTCACTCCAATGTGCCTGCGCTTGCGCGTTCAAGGCGTGATAGCCGGCAGTGCAGTTTGCGGGGATGCTCGAGGGAAGGACAATGACAGCGCCGTACAGGCCCATCTCGATCTGCAGGTCACCCTGGGTTCCGCTGTAATAGGCGTGCGTCCCCGGTGCGGACGCGGTGAAGGTGTAGGTCACTGTCTGCCCTGGCGCCGCTTCGCAAGTCAACAAGCCCTGCGGATTCGCGGCACTATTGGGGCAGGTCGACGTGAGCACAAACCCTGGAAACAGGATTGAGGTATTGCCGGCGGCAGCGGGCAACTGGTTGATGAGGTTCACCGTGACGTTCTGTCCTTCGGTGACAATCAGCGTGGGCCCAGGCACCTGCATTGACGGGCAGGTTTGATTCGCTAACGTCGGCTGAAAAGCCGTCGGCGCCCCGTTACAGCCGTAGCCCCAGGAGTAGACCGCGTTTCCGTCCGGCATGTTGAGATATGCTTGTTGCGCCGTCAGGCTAAAAGTCGGCCCGGTGATACCGGGAGCCGCAGCGAATGACACCGGGGCGAGAAACAGCGTTGCTGCCACTGGTGCAAGGAACAGTTTTGTCCTGAATGTTGCGCTTTTCATATTCTTCGGCCTCATTGCTGCTCTCCTAGTTG
>JAFAHH010000111.1 GCA_019237355.1 Acetobacteraceae bacterium
AATCCTCAAGCCGGGGGCGAGCCAGGCGCCGCTGCCGCCGAAAGCCGGCGAGGATGCGCTCGATCGCTTCGACCGTACCCGGCACGCCAAGGGCGGCACGCGTGTTGCCGATCTGCGCGCCGACATGCAGCGCACCATGCAGTCCCACGCTGCGGTGTTCCGCAACAGCGAGAGCCTGAGCGAAGGGGTGCGGAAGATGCGCCGGGTATGGGACGGGCTCGCCGATATGTCGGTTTCCGACCGCTCGCTGATCTGGAACAGCGATTTGATGGAGGCGCTCGAACTCCACAATCTTATGGGCAATGCGATGGTCACGATGGTGAGCGCCGAAGCCCGCCACGAAAGCCGCGGGGCGCATGCCCATGATGATTACCCCGAGCGCGATGACACGAACTGGATGAAGCACACCCTCTCTTGGCTCGACGAGCGGGGTAACGTCCGGCTCGATTATCGCCCGGTAAAGATGCAGACCCTTACCAATGAAGTTTCGGTGTTCCCGCCGGCAAAGCGCGTTTATTGAGGACCGCCCGGCGAGTCACGAATAAGAGGCAATCATGGCCGAATTTACGCTGCCTGCGAACAGCAAGATCCGCACCGGCCAAACCTGGCCGGCCTCAGCAGCCGCCGCCAAAGTGCGGGCGTTTCACATCTACCGCTGGAACCCGGATGACGGTAAAAATCCGCAGCTCGACACGTACGAAGTCGATCTCGCAAAATGCGGGCCAATGGTGCTGGACGCACTAATAAAAATAAAGAACGAAATCGACCCGACACTGACGTTCCGCCGCTCCTGCCGTGAGGGGATCTGCGGTAGTTGCGCCATGAACATCCAAGGCACGAATGCCCTCGCCTGCCTGCGACCAATCGAAGACATGGAGGGCCCAGTCAGAATCTACCCGCTGCCGCATATGGCGGTGGTGAAAGACCTCGTGCCGGACCTGTCGCAAATCTACGCCCAGTACCGCAGCATCGAGCCCTGGCTGAAGGCGGATACGCCAGCGCCGCCGGATCGCGAGAGGCTGCAGAGCAAGGAGGAGCGGGCAAAGCTCGATGGGCTTTGGGAGTGCATCCTTTGCTTCTGCTGCACGACGAGTTGCCCCAGTTATTGGTGGAATGGCGACCGCTATCTGGGCCCGGCCGTGCTGTTGCAAGCGTATCGCTGGATTGCCGATAGCCGGGATGAATATACGGGCGAGAGGCTGGACTCGCTCGAGGACCCGTTCAAGCTCTATCGCTGCCACACGATCATGAACTGTGCCCAGACATGCCCCAAAGGCCTCAACCCGGCCAAAGCCATCGGGGCGATCAAGGAGCTTTTGGTCCAGCGCGAAGTATAGCGAACTGCCGGTGTTGCCCTATCGCCGGTGGGAAGCGGTGGCACCTACTGCCGCCCCGATCCGGTCCGCGAGCTGCCCCACCGCCTGGCTCATCGCGGCCACTAGATCGGGGGCCTCAGCCGAGCGGGCCTGAACGGTAATGGCCTCACTCCGGCGCTGAACTGGCTGGGAAGGCTGGCCGGCAACCAGCGACCAATCCGCGTTCAGCCGCACCACCCCAGCCGTATCGCCCATGAACTGGCGTATCACCACGGTCAACTGGCGTGCCCCGGACGAGGGCGTGGGGTCCCCGGGTTGCAGTATGAGACTCGGCGGCAAGCGGTCCCGGAGATCGGCGGCGAGCACGCGCTGCGTCATATCATCCAGCGGCGCTGCCCAGCGATCCGCATCGGAGACCTTCAGCTCGTTCGGGCCGGACCGCACCACCAGCGAGTTCCGGTCGAGCACCGCCGGGATGACAATATGGTTGATCTCGATCGGCTTACCCGAAGCCGTCCATCGTTGCGAGGACGGGGTTGCGTCCAGCAAGTAGAAATGCGTGGGCGGGCTTCGGCAAGCCGCCAGGCCGACGAACAGAAGAACTGGCGCCCACCGCTTCACTGACTGGCTCGCCCGCGCAGCAACGCTTCGGGATGGCGGTCGAGGTAGTCGGATAATTCCCGTATCGCCCGCGCCGCGCGCGCGAGCTCAAAGAGCGCCTCCGGCAACCCGGCGGTTTGGGGCGCGCTCGGCGATTGGGTCTGGGCCAGCAATCGCCGAGCGGACGCGAGCGTAACTTCGGATTCTGTCGCGGTCTGGCGTAATTTATCGAGCAATGGCGGGATCTGCACCTCGGCGTCCCGCGCGATTTGCTGCAGGCTAGCCATGGACTGGTCCAGGTGCCGTAAACTTTGGGTCACCTCGGGGGACTGCGCGAGCTTCGAGAGGCGATCGGTCGCTTCCCTTATGTCTGCCGCGATTTGCCGCAGCGGCATCTCATCGATTTTAGCAACCACATTATTTGCACTTGCGATTATTTGCTCGATGTCGGTGCCGGATGCCGCTGGTATCTCGGGCGGAGTGCCCGTAATCAAGCTGGCCGGCGGGGCATTCGGCAAAAAGCGCAGCGCGATTTCGGTCCCGCCGATCAAGGGCACGGACTTGCCGAGTTCTGCGCGCAGCCCTTCGCGTACTAGCCGGTCCATCATGGCCACCAGTTCACGCTCTGGATCGGGTCCCCAGCCCTCTGGAGAAGCAAGTTTCACTTGCCTCGGCTCGATTGCGACCATCGCCTCGGTGCTCAACGCCCCCGATTGCGGATCGTACCGAAGTGCGGCGGCCTCGACGGTGCCCACACGCAAGCCCATGAGCGTCACCGGCGCCCCGGCCTGCACGGCGCCGGGCTTATCGAAAACCACTTTGAAACTTGCGGCGGCCGGGCCTGGCGCAAACCTTGCAGCTTCGGGGCCATCATAGAGTTTGAATACCTCATCGGCGTTGGCCAGCACCCCATCCGCTGGGCCGGGGGGCGTCTCAAACGCAACAGCACCTTGAAACAACGCGGCCACGGACTGAACCTGCAACTCAGGCCCGTTCGGACCGGTCGAGAAATGCACCGCGCCGGATTTCCAAAAGCGCGAGCCCCGCCGGACCAGCTTGTCATAGGGTGCGATGACGAAGGCGTAAATATCGACCGAGTGCCCGTCTTCGAGCAACTTGTAGTCCTTCACCTGGCCGACCTGCATATGAAGATAATAAATCGGCGCACCCCGCGACACTGACGCAAGGTCGTCGGCGTGCAGGATATACTCCGTGCCTTCGGCGCCCCATTTCAGCACCGGCTCATTCGCAAGGCCCACATAGCTGTTTTGTTTGGGCCCCGGATGCGGATCGATGCCTATATAGGGCCCGGCGATCAAGGATTGCAGCCCGGATAAATCCGTGACGCTGATGGTCTTGCCGCCGATCCAGAACTGGGTGCCGGGCCCAAGATGGCCTTCCATGTCGGTATGCAGGCTAAGCTTCACCGTCATGTGCTTGAGG
>JAFAHH010000992.1 GCA_019237355.1 Acetobacteraceae bacterium
ATCACATCCGTCCGTGACCACCCAACCCCCATTACGCTAGCGTTCAGAGACAGCCTCTCAAGCAACTCGATGCCGCCTATCCCCCGCAGACCGCCATCAAACTGATCCTCGACAATCATTCGGCCCACATCTCCAAGGAAACCAGGGCCTGGGTCGCAACGCAGCCGGAAGGACGCTTTTGCTTCGTGTTCACGCCCAAACACGGCTCGTGGCTCAACCTTGTCGAAGGCTTCTTTTCGAAAATCACCCGCTCGCTGCTCCGCCATATCCGGGTAGCATCCAAGGCCGAACTCAAGACCAGGATCATGGCCTATCTCGACGACCTCAACCGTGACCCCGTCGTCCATTCCTGGACCTACAAAATCAGCAACGCCACATGATTGGAGTCGATCCTTGGAAACGCTGTACTCTCATGTTCGCCATTTCAAGCTGCAGGCACGAAAAATCCTCGCCTTTTCTTTTGGCGTTTCCTCAAGCTGTGGCCGCCGCCGAGTAAGGCAGGAGGCACGATCATTGAGACGACGGTTGATCATACTCTGATACGCGGGTTGGTTACCGCCGGACCATGGTTCGTCGTGGAGCTGCCTCGGTCTAGTTTCCAGCATCGAATGATATTCGGCTGATAGTACCTTCGAGGGTTCTCCAACCGTGATCGTGCCCCCAACCTTGCTCAGCATTGGATGTCGTACTGTTTGCTATGTGCCCCCTTGTTCGGTCATTGTTACCAACTGCGTCAACAAAGTTCGCACGCATTCTTAGTCAATCTGGTCTTTGCCGATGAGCTGGGTGGTGAAGCCCTGTCAACGCCGTGAGCCGCGTAGCGGTGGCCGAAGGCCGATGGCCGAGGCCCAGCGTTGACAGGGATTCGTCCATCCCAGCCACAATCGGAGATCGAGATTCGGTGCGATGCCCCCTGTCATTCCGCAGAAATCCGGTGCGCCGCAGGATGCCGTGCGCTCTTCGTCTCATCGGTGGAATTTGTCTCGGTGGCGATCGCCCAGACAAAACCCGCCAGTTCACGCGCGATGGCGGCGGTGACGACGGTCTTTGGCTTTCCAGCTCGGATGAGCTTGCGATGTCGCCGACATAGCCGCTCCTGAGCCTTCCAGGCGATGTCGCGGATCGGTTTGGCCAGATGCTCCTGCTGCACGAGCTGGTACCGGCTGATACGAGCAGGGAAGCGATAGCTCCAGGCCGCCTCGATCAGCATGCGCCGGGCCACCGCGTTGCCCGCCTTGGTGATCTCGCCCTGACGGCGTGAACGTCCGCTGGTGTGCTCCGATGGCACCAGGCCGATAAACGCCATCAATTGCCGGGGATTGCTGAAGCGTGTGATGTCACCGAGTTCCGCCACAAGTGTGGCCGCGGCGACCAGAGCTATGCCACGCAGGGCCTGCAGGGCGTCGACCACCGGCGCCAAACGCCACTCCGGCAGCGCCGTGATGATTTGCGCTTCCAGACGGTCACGTCGTTCCTCGGCGGCCTCGACGGTCGCGATATTGTCTTGCAGCACAGCGTAGTGCAGCGGCTGATCGAACTTGAGATCTGCCATCCAGCGCCGGTGAGCCCGGGTCCAAGGGTCGCGGTGATAGTGATGACCATTGCGCAGCAGGAAGCCGGAGAGTTGCTGGCGGGCCTGGCGCAGACTGCGCACTGCCGCAAGCCGCGCACGAACTAGGTCTCGCATCGCCTCGTGCGGTTTATCCGGCACCCAGACCGGGGTCAGTTCACCGGCTCGATGCAGCTTGGCAAGCTTGATCGCGTCCCGACGGTCGGTCTTGATCCGCTCCCCGGGCTTCCGCGGGACCAACGACGGAGCAACGACGGCACATTCGTGCCCCATCCCGCTGAGCTGTCGCTGGATGCCGTAGCCGCATGGCCCCGCCTCGTAGCAAAATCGCAGCTCGTTCCCCTTGGCAGCCAACTTGGTCGCCAAAGCCTTCAAGGCGCCAGGCGTATTAATGATCTTTCCATACTCGCGCACTTCGCGCAGGCCGCCTCGTAGGCCGGCTTCGGCTAGGCTGACCACGATCGAGTCCTTGTGTACGTCGAGCCCGACAAATGTGATAGCGTTCTGCACTGACCCGTCTCCCCTATGCATGAGGCTCTGTGCCGGACCATCCGGCATAACCCTCGAAAGCCTGCATACTGTGAGACGGGTCACCCCGTCGGGCGAACATGTAGTCGGTTCATCGCTTGCCCGATCAATATCTGCCAGTCCTGAAGCGCCGCGCGGGACGCGATGCGTGCGGATTGAAGCACTTCATTGAACCGGTCTCCGAGTTGTTGGTGTTCCTGGATGATTACCGCCAAGTAGGAGAGGAGTCCTTGAGAGTCCGGGATTTGCCCAGAATTTCGGTTCATGCGGCGAGGTGGCAGGTCTGCATCT